>JBEIGR010000026.1:0-18973 GCA_040381795.1 Verrucomicrobiaceae bacterium
ATCACCACGCCGAGAAGGGCGTAGATGAGGGAGTTGAGGAGGATGGCGGTGTCCATGGTGGCGCGGGGTTCGAGTTTCGTGGTTTAGATGAGATCACTTGTGGAAGCCACCACCGCCGGAGAACCAGCCGCCAGAACTGCCGCTGCTGGTGTTGATCGCGGGACGATAGCGATAGCTCGTGCTGGAGAAGGCGCTGCGATTGGCGCTGGAGGCGAAGTAGTTCCATCCACGCAGATTCGCGAGGCCGAGGTATAGGCACGAGACGATGGCAAAGGCGGAGTAGAAGGGATGTTTCATGTATCGCGAGGTGGTTCAGTCGTCGTCATCGCTGGTGCTGGCGTAGGGGCTGAAATCGCTCTCCATCCAGCGTTGTTTTTCAAAGCTGGAGGAGCGCATCAGCACCCAAAGAGGCCAGAGGCAGATGGCGATGAGGCCCATCCAGAAATTTGACCAGAAGATACCGCCGCGCTCAGCGGTCAGGCGGATGGGAGCGTTCGTGACGCTGGCGGAGGCATCCGGCTCAAAGCGGAAGTAGTATTTCCCGGCGGGAACGGCAGGCAGGGTGACATCACTGCGGTTCTCTTCGAAATGGGAGGCGTAATTCGTCATCGGCAGCATGACGGGCGTGGTCTGCTGCGTGGCGGCATTCACAAGACTGCCTTTCAAAGCGAGATAACCACCCGCCGGAATCATGCCCGCCTCCGAATGCAGATGTAGCGGCGCGGAACCGCCATCGAGGGTGAAAGGCTGTGTGACGATGGTTTTATCCACCGAGGCACTTTCATAAGAGAGACCCGCCTCGTCGAGCACCTTGGCCTTGGAGGCAAAGCCGAGACAGAGAAGCTGGATGAGGATGTAAGCACCGAGCGTGAGAAAGAAGGTCACGCGCATGCCACGCCAGCGTTCCTGATGTGGATTGGGCTCGTTGAGATAACGGCCACTCGGAAATGGAAGACGAATGCCATCGGTGAGAAAGGCTCGCTGCACTTCCAAGTGGTCGATGTATTCACCCGCGGACCAGGCGACCTCATTGAGTTCCTTGCTGAACTCGGCAGAAAGCACGTGAGGCGGGGAGATGTAGTCCGTGAGTTGCACTTTTTCCCCGGAACGCACCCGCCAGTAGAACTCGCCGAGCACATTCATCGTGGTCACTTCCTCACGAGCGAAAAGAGCAAAGCGTTCCTCCTCCAGGCGGTCATTTGTATGATGGCCGGGAAGGATACGAACGAAGGACCAATGCCCGCGAAAGGTCACGAGGAAGCGGAAGCCGAGCCAGGGATTGAAAAGCAGAAACTCATCCCACGAGCACCACTGATCCTTCCGGCGCATGAAGCCGATGACCTCCCACATCTCGCCCTTCAGCACGCCACGAGCGCCGATGGGCAGCACGGGCTTGATTTGCAGGGTGGTCTTCATCACCTGGCCCACGGCGGCCAATCCGGGCTTCGAGGTATCGAGAATGGTGGCGCAGGAACCGCACACGGCGGACATCGAAAGGCCTTCGGCACGGAGTTGAACCGGCGCGGCGCAGTTCGGGCAGTTCTCGGCCTGGCTTTGATGTCGCGTGATCTCCGCCTGCTGATCCCAGCCGGGCACTTGGCGCAGTTCGGTGAAGTTCAGCTCTTCAAACTGGGCGTAATGGCCCGCGTAAAAAGTGCGCTGATCGCCGCAGATCTCGACCGTGCCAAAGCCGCCATCCGGCCCGGTGAGATCGAGACCTGTGCGCAGGGCCTCGGGAGACACCGCGAAGGGCAACTCGCCCTCGGCGGCAATGCAGCGAGCTTTTTTGATATCGTTCACGAGCCAGCTCTGACCCGCGAGCGTGATGCGGGCACCGGCATCCACATTCAAATCGGCCTGCGCCGCCTCCGGTGCGGCCTGCTCAAAGCTCACCATGTAAAAACCCATCGCCTCCGCGATCCAGCCGATGGTGCCGCCGCCGAAGTCCGCGCACCATTCCGTCCAGCTCCCATCGCCCCAGTGCAGTCGCAGGCGACCGATGAGCGTGAAGCCACGTCCTGAGTAGTGTCCTTTCGTGCCGACTTGCAGCGGTGAAAGGTCTGTCGGCAGTTCGGCCATGGTGCCGAAGGTCTCCACATTGAAATCCTTTCGCACCACCGAGGAGCGGCAGTGCTCGCACACGGCAAAAATGGCAATCGACGAACGAAACGGCACCGGTGCTCCACACTGTGGGCAGTCGTAACGGCGTGAATCGACAGATGGAAGCGGCTCGGGCAAGGTGCGCCGATTGAAACGGGAGTTCAGCGCTTTGGAAACTGAAAAATCGCGGCGAAAGTGGATCGCGTGAGAATGTCACAACTCACCCGAGTGCTCGCTTCAGAAGATTCGTCGTGATGCGCTGCACACGCTTATCGGTGCCATGAGGGCGGGAGTAGTGGCTCCAGACCGGCATGTGGCCGGGCGGTTTACTCAAACCTTGCGCCCACCAGATGGTGGAGGCGTTAAAGATGAAATTGCCCTTCGGACCGTCAAAAATGACCGCCTGCCATTGCTGAGGATTGCGACCACCTTGGAAAGCGGTGCCCGCGGCGAGGATTTCGAGGCCTGAAAGGTCCTTCGGCGGATCGCCATGATATTCCCAGCCGATCATGCCGGGGATGGAATCCCCCGCCTTCATGCCGGTGCCATCAAAAAGCCAATGCTCGGGCTTCACGCAGGTCCAATCGCCACCGCCGTTGACGGGGTCGATGTTTCGCACGCCCATCAGATAGCCTTCATCCGGGCCGCGATGCGGATAGGGGCCATGCTCCTTCTCGCGATCGACTGCATATTTGTAGTCTCCACCATACGGCCCACCGCGAAAGATACGGCGGTTTGGCACGCCAGAGGCATTCGGAGAAAAGGGCGTGACCCAGCACACCGAGTTGCCGGAAAGGAAGAGTAGGTTCACGCCAGCATCGCGCATCTTTTCCACGCTTTGATACTGACGAATGTCCCAATACTCATCGTGGCCCACACTGATGAAGGCCTTGCAGTTCAAACCGCGCTCCGGGGAGATCATGTCCGCGTTCGAGCAATAGCTCACGTCATAGCCTTGCTCCTCCAGCCAGTAGGCGAGCGGGAATTCGAAGCACAACCACTCGCCACTGCCGACCGACTGCGGGTTCTCATAGATCTGCGCATACTTCGCGTAAGGCCGGTCAAAGCTCACATCGCTCGTCGAGCCTTGGTTCCCCTTCGGATCGGTGTAGAGCGAGTAGTTATCCGGCCATTTGTTGTAGGCCTGCCAGGTGTTGTCACTGCATTGAAGAAGGATGTCCGCCTTTCGGTCATCGGTGACGATAAAGACGAGGTAGCTCTGCCAGTAGGGCTCATCCGTGGAGGGCGGCACCGTCGTCAAACGGCCCAGATACACACCGCTGACCCAATCCGCTGGAATCGTGATCGACGTGCATTTCTCCCACTGGCACTCGCGGAGACGTTTTTCGCCGATGCCGGGCGTGGGCTGCTCTTTGCCTTCAAAAGGCCCCAGTTCCGCCATTTTGCGTGCGCCACGGCCTCCATAAAAACCGGTGCGGAAGATTTCGATCTTGAACTTCGCCGCTGGTTTCGTGCTCACGAAGACATCGAGCACCTCCCCGGCCTTCACCGATTGCCGCGAGCCATACCCCTCAATCACCGGAGAGCGATAGCCGCTGCCATCCAGCCGCATCCGCGTGAGCTGCCAGTCATTTGAGCCTGCGCGGGCGTTCTCTTGTTGGATCACATTCATGGGACGCAGAATAAGCCGTGGGAAGCGCTGACCTTTCCAGTCTTGCCGATGAGGTGAAGCAATCTGCTTCCGGATGCCGTTGATGGGCCGATGCGTGTTCTCATAGTCCTGACTCTTGCCGTGACGAGCCTCCTGGCCTCGTCACCGAATGTCGTGCTCATCATCAGCGATGATCAGGGCTATCCCGATCTCGGCTGCATCGGCTCGAAGCCGCTGATCACGCCGAACCTCGACAAACTGGCTGCCGAAGGCGTGCGGGCGACCAGCTTTTATGTGACGTGGCCGGCCTGCACGCCATCGCGTGGCAGCGTGCTCACCGGACGATACGCACAGCGCAACGGGCTCTACGACATGGTGCGCAATGACATGGTCAATTTTGGCCACCAGTTCTCACCCGAAGAGTATGCAGTATCGCCGGAGATGACGCTGGGACTCGATGTGCGTGAGGTGACGATTGGCGACATGCTCAAGAAGGCCGGTTACGCCACCGGCTGCGTGGGCAAGTGGGACATGGGGCAGGCGCGGCGCTATCTGCCGCTCCAGCGCGGCTTTGATTTCTTCTACGGCCACGGAAACAACGGCATCGATTACTACACGCACGAGCGTTACGGCGTGCCGTCGATGTTTCGTGGCAATGATCGCACGCAGGAGGACAAGGGCACCTATGTGACGGAAGTCTTCCGCCGCGAGGCGCTGCGCTTCATCGGCGAGCATGCGGGGAAGCGGCCCTTCTTCCTTTATCTGCCTTTTAATGCGCCGCACAGCGCTTCAACCTTTGGCGAGGGAACGAAGGAAGGTGAAAAGAAGAAGGGTGAGGGCGTGCAGGCACCGGAAAAATACGTCGCCATGTATCGCGGGAAGGTGGAGGACGAGAAGCTGGCACGTTACTGCGGTGCGGTGACGTGCATGGACGAGGCCATCGGTGCCGTGATGCAGGCAGTGGATAAGGCGGGGCTCACGCAGAATACGATTTTCATCTTCCTCTCCGACAACGGCGGCAGCGGCAATGGCGGCAACGCACCGCTGAAAGGCAGCAAGAGCACGATGTGGGAAGGTGGGCTGCGCGTGCCCTTCATCCTGCGCTGGCCCGGCAAGGTGCCGACAGGAAAAGTGACGGATGAATTCCTCACCTCGCTGGAGCTGGTGCCGACGCTGCTCACCGCCACAGGTGCCCAAGCACCAGACGGCGTGAAGCTCGATGGTCACGACATGCTGCCCGTGCTGCGCGGTGAGGCGAAATCACCGCGTCGCGAAATGTTCTGGCAACGCCGGGCGGATAAAGCAGCGCGATTCGAAAACTGGAAATGGGTGGACTCCGGCAAAGGCGGCGGCCTTTTCGATCTGAGCACCGATCTGGGCGAAAAACACGATTTGAGCGCCGAAAAGCCAGAGATCGCCAAGCAGATGCGCGAACGCTTCAAC
The DNA here is from genome assembly GCA_040381795.1 of Verrucomicrobiaceae bacterium. Lineage (GTDB taxonomy): Bacteria > Verrucomicrobiota > Verrucomicrobiia > Verrucomicrobiales > Verrucomicrobiaceae > Prosthecobacter. Next base: position 5,156 of record JBEIGR010000026.1, read on the forward strand.
GCCTGGCAGGCCGAAATGGATGCCAGCGAACCTCGCGGGCCGTTTCGGGACTATTGATCGGTAGTTTCGGAAAGGCACACCTCGAAGGCAGAGGTGGTCACTTCTTCAACCGCTGCCGCACGCACTCAAACAGGCACACGCCGGTGGCGACGGAGACGTTCAGGCACTCGACTTTGCCGCCCATGGGGATCTTCACGAGGAAATCGCAGTGCTCGCCGGTGAGGCGACGCATGCCGGGGCCTTCGGCACCCATGACGATGCCGATGCCGCCTCTGAGATCAATGTCATAGAGGCTCTGCGTGGCCTCATCTGCCGTGCCCACGAGCCAGACACCGAGCTCTTTGAGCTTGTCCATGGCACGGGCCAGGTTCGTCACGCGGACGAGCGGCACATTCTCCGCGCCGCCGCAGGCCACACGAATGACCGTCTCGCTGATGGGAGAGGATTTATCCTTCGGCATCACCACCATCGAAACACCTGCCGCATCGGCGGTGCGCAGGCAGGCACCGAGGTTGTGGGGGTCCTGCACGCAGTCGAGGATGAGCACGAGCGGGTCTTTCTTATCCTCCAGCAGGCTGGCGAGATCCGTCTCGTCATAGGTGTGGACGTGATTGTCACTCCGCGAATGGCGGTTTTGACGAGCGATGGGACTGTCTGGACGGTTCGGGCGCATGAGTGATAAGCCGGACATAGGCCGCCGAACCGCGTTTGGCAAAAATCTTCGCGTCGGCAGCAGCAGCGGAAGACTCACGATGGCTGACACGAGGCGGTGCACAAGCTCAGCGTGATATGGCCTGAGCCGAGCGTGAGCGGCGAGGATGGGATTTCACGGGCCTCATTCGTTCGTCAAAGGTGGCTCCTCGCGGAGATAGATCGTTGAGTGAAAATGACCGGCGGCGGCACGGGAAAAATCCGTTGAGTCATCCCGCACACGCTTCTTTTTCGGCTTTTCATACTTCACCAGCGGCGCGGCCAGTTTTTCGTAGAGAGCGAAGAGATGCTCGACGCGGGCGCGATCATTGGGAAAGGGCTCTTTGCGGTAACAGCGGTCCGCCGCACGGTCGAGATCGGCGTGCGCCTTCGCCAACGCGGGCGGCATGGTGGTGGGATCGTAGAGATCAGCCAGCGTGGAGCCGGGAAATTTCAGCCGCGCATCGAGCACCTTCTGAGCAGCCTGTTCCACCGCCGCTTTTTGAGCCTCGGACACATCCTGAGGCCAGGGGTAGTTGTTATAGACGAAAGTAGCCGAGTACTGATAGTCACTCTTCATCCGGCCGCATATCTGACGCATCCAGGACAAGTGCGAGGAGGCAGACAAAACGCCGAACTCAAAGAGCGTCGCATTCGGCACGATCAAAGCGCTGCCGTTCGCGACATAATCAGACGTGATATATCCCAGCGGCAGGTAGCGCCTGCGCTCTGAGGAGACTTTGGGCACCAGCAAATAGTCTGAGGTGGGCTGACGAATCTCCCCAAACAAGGAAGGAGTGTCAGCCAGTTTGATCGTGGGAGGCTTCTTGCTTGCAGCCCGGAACAAGCGGACTTTTTCAATGCGCTCCATCACGAGAGGGCATCGTTTTAGAAGGCTGGGTTCGGCATCATTCAGCCACAAGCACCATCTGGATGTGCCGTTGAGGAATTCCTCCCCTCCGATCAATGGCCTGATCCAGTCTTGGGTGAACGGATAAGTTTCGAGCAAACGTGCTCTTTGTTCGTCGTCCAAGGTCAAATGGCCGTCATCAACGAGTTTGGTGCCGAAGACCATCTCTGACACTGGACTCAACGGTTTCATCCGACGGGTCACAAACCTCACCTTTGAATCGATCAGATAGCCATTGATATGAGCGGCCGTTATTGGGGTTGGGTCTCCGTTGATGTCGTCATATTCGAAGATCGTTCGTTTGCCGGGAGTACAGGCGGCGAATCCAACGATCACCACATGCACATGGGCCTTTCCTCGGGCCTCACTCTGCCAGGCGAAGGTTTGATGGGCGAAGTGGATCTGAACATCCTGCTTCTCGAACAATTCCGCCCAAAGGACCGGCACCTGCTCACCTTGAGTGATCGAGTTCGTGGAAACAAACGCCGTCACGACCTTGGTGTACTGGATGTATTGAGCGGCCTTCCGATACCAGCCGGTGACGAAGTCCAGCACCCCGGCTCCTTGCACACCTGCCCATACCTTTTCCATGTCCTCCTTCTGGGCTTCGTTTTGCTCCTTTTTGCCGACGAAAGGCGGATTCCCGAGGATGTAACTGCACTGCTCCGGTGGGAGTACCTCACGCCAATCGAGGCGCAGGGCGTTTGCCACATGGATGTGCGGGCTTTTGCGCAGAGGGATGCGGCGGTAGAGCTGACCGAAGGCCTCGCTGAAAAGGATATTCGCCTGATGATCGGCGAGCCATAGGGCCACCTCGGCGATGCGGGCGGGGAATTCCTCGATCTCGATGCCGTACATCTGATCGACATTGATCTGCGATAGCTGCGTGACGTCTAGGGCGAACTCATGCTGAATCTCAGACAGATCATTGGCGTGCAGCTCGATGAGAATCTCCAGCTCAAGCTGCCGCAGCTCACGGTAGGTGATGACGAGGAAGTTCCCACAGCCGCACGCCGGATCCATGATCTTGAGTGCGGCGAGCTTCTTCTGGAGATCACGCAGGCGACCGGCACTGCGGCCGGATTTATCCTTCTTCGCTGCCTCGAACTCCGCTCGTGAATCATCCAGGAAAAGGCTGCGCACCACCTTCAGGATGTTTTTCTCGGTCGTGTAGTGTGCACCGAGCTGGCGGCGCTTTCGATCATCCTCGTGGTCAAACACCGTCTGGAAGAGGCTGCCGAATACGGCAGGTGAAATCCGCTCCCATTTGAAGTCGGCGCATTCGAGGAGCACCTCACGCATCTTGGACGTGAAGTCAGCGAAGCGGCATGGAGCAGCGAAAAGCTCGCCATTCACATACGGGAACTGGGCGAGGTCCTCGTCGAGGTTCTTGCTGCGTTTGTCCTCGGAGGTGTTTAATACCTGGAAGAGGTGCTCAATGCGGGCACCCAGGTCACTGCCGTCTTCAGCGGTATGCTGGCGGAGGTAGAGCTTGAATTGATCGGGAGGAAAAATGCCCGTGTCGTCCGCGAAGAAGCAAAACAAGAGCCTGACGAGGAACTGGCAGAGCTCCTGGCCGCGATAGCCGCCGTCGTAGAGGGCGTCGTGGAGCTTGGCCATGAGTTCGGTGGCCTCAAAGTTGGCGGGATCCTCGGGGTTGAGCTTGTGGCTCTTGTAACCGGCGATGAAGGCGAAGTGCCGGAGGTGCTTGTGCAGCTCTTTGAGCGGGAATTCGACGCTGGCTGGCAGCCGCGTGAGGAGCGGGAAGTCCGCAGCCTGCTGCGGCTCCAGATCGTGGATGGCGATGCGGTCAAAATCGGAAACGATGAGCCAGCGCGGTGCCTCCTTCTCGCGTCCCGTATCAATGAGGCCACGGATGTAATCCATGCCCTGGGCATGCGCCTTGCCGAGATCCTGCCCGGCGCTCTTGTGCTCGACGAGGCAGGTGCCGGGCCAGAAGAGATCGATGAAGCCCCAATTCCCGGAGAGCTTCTTCACCGGCTCCTCAAAGGTGGCGAGGTGCTTCCGCTTTTTGCCGAAGACCTCGAAGAACTCATTCCAAAAGGTCTGCCGCTCCGATTTCTCCGAAATAGTGCCTTTCCAATCGCGGGCGAAAGCGATGGCGCGGTGTTTGATCTCGTTCCAGGACAGCGGCATGGGATTTTGAACAGCTAAGCGAATTCACACTGGAAAGGCAAGCGAGATGCTGCTGTCCTCGAAAAACGGTCTGGAAGACCAGGCACTCCCCTGTGTGTGGAGCGGCGGGCGTCAGCACGCCGGAAGACTCCCGTCTTCTGCTACAGCTCCGCCGACCACACCACGCGGTAGAATTTCTTTGCCGGATCGGGGCTCGTGTCGATCCAGGTGCCGGTGGTGGTGTAGGTTTGGGTGGCGGTGGTGGCGTCGGTCCAGGTCGCGAGATCGGTGGAGACTTGGACCTTTTGATACATGCCGCGCACGGCGGTCCAGCTCAGCGTGGCGCTGCCGGAGCCGAGGGTGACGGCGGGTGAGAGGCTCTGGCTGAAAATGGTACCGCTCCAGTATTTCTCCGCGAGGGTGAAGGCGCTCTGACCGGCCTGTGAGCCGACGTAGCGGCCGTGGAAGTCATCCTCGCTGGGATGGATGCCGCCGTAACGTCGCGATTGGCCGGCCTGATCAGCGGCATCGAAATACGAGCACCATTGCAGATCGACGGCGGCGCTGGGGCCTTTGTCGATCTGCATCGAATTGGCGGCGTAGGTGTGATGGTGAAAGCCGCCGGGGAAGTAGGGACTGCCGGTAATGCTCGCCAAGACCTCCGCCGCAGCCCGGCTGAAGGTGCTGTGACCGCTGATGTAACCGGGAAAGGCGGGCGTGTTGAAGGTCTTGCGCTGAAAGGGCAGCCAGTCCTTCGCCAGCATCCAGGTCACGAGGCTTTGATTCGTGGCGATGGAAGGCGCGGGGAGGTTGTTGTTGTGCTCGCCGGGCCAGGACTTCACGGCGATCTGCCCGATGAAGTTCGTGCCGAGCTGCGTGAAGCCAGTGTTGAGGTCGAAGATGTTTCGATGCTTGCCTCCGACGGCGGCCGTGGCGCTGGTGATGACCTCACACACGTCCGTCAGGAGCGGCAGGCCTTGCACATGATACGATGGGCCGGCGGAGTTCGATGACTGGCCTTTGCTGGCCATGTAGCGGATCATCGTGATGGGCCGCGGGCCGGAATAGTAGCGTTTCAAAGCCCACGCGGCACAGGCGGCATCGTGCGTGGCGGCGGAGAGGGCGAAATAGACCTTCACATCCCATTCGAGATCGTTGACGACTGGGCCGGTGCCGCGGATGCGCTTTACCGTGGCGGGCATGTCAGCCACCTGGTTCGCCAGCACATGCCAGTGGCCGGGCGGCGTTTCGGAGTTCGGTCCGTCCGCCCAGAATTCAGCGAGCACGCGGGTGTAGTCGCCACGCTTCACGCTGTTCGCCGCATAGGTTCCGCCAGCGACGGGATTGGTGGTAAAGCCCGTGCCGCTATCGCTGCCGAGCGGATTGTTGCCGAGAGCACCGGGGGAGATGTTCACGAGTGTGTTGTCGTTGAGCTGGCTGCTGGCGATGAGCACGCCGAGAGCCTGCTGCTTGTATTCATTGTCCGTGGCGCTGGTGGTGCCGCCATGGCTGAGCCGCGAAGGGCCACCGAAGGGATCGAGCCAAGGCTTCGTGGCATCGCTGCGGGTGAGGCTGAAGGGCGTGGTGGCGAGGCTTTGCACGCCGAGGAAGGTCTGCGCCCCACCGGGGATGGGGATGCCGTTTTGCGTTACGCTCGTGGCGAGATCGAGCGGCTGCCAGTAGTTCGGATGCGTGCCCGTGGGAATGCCAAAGCCGAGCGGGCGATTCGAGACAAAGCTGGCATTCTGACCGAGCACCGAAAGCGCGAGGCTCGGGCTCATGTTGGGATTCACGCTGACCGTGTAGGCCTGCGGATAGCCCGTTTGGTCAAAGCCATCGTTCACCGACCAATGCAGCACCGCCTGGCCGAGGCGTTTGCCGAGTTCAGCCGGTGTCGTGGCCGTGGTGAGGGTCCCCTGCCCTGTTGATGGCGAATAACCAAGCGACGTCAGCTTCGCATCAAAGGCATTTCGAAGCGTTGTGGTCGTGAAACGCTCCCGCAGCACGCGATAGGCCGCGTAGCTGATGGCCTCGTGCCTCGCGGCCTCGATGTCAGAGGGCAGCGGCGAGATCTTTTCATTTTGCAGGTAGCCGATGGCCGTGGCGTCGTAGGCCGCCCAAGCATTGTACATGGCCGTGGCTAGGTGGAAGAGGTTCCGCGCATGCAGCGGTGGGTTGGGAATGGTCTGCCGGATGGCGCTGAGGAGCTGCTCATTCCAGTCCCGCGCCGCGCTGAGCGCCTGCAAACCTGCCGTGGAGGCCAGAAAGGCCAGCACAAGGAGGTGGGAGGCACGGAGTCGTTTTTTCATGAGATGGAAGAAGGTTTATCAGAAAGCCACGAGGCCTGTCTGCATCGAAATCTCCCGATTTCCGCCTGAGAGTTACGTCAAACCGAATGAATTCTTGGCCTTGAGAACAGGTTCTCATGGTGGGCTATTAAGCCTCAATCTCACAAAACGTCTTCCACTTGTTCCCATTGGAAGGCTGGCTTCTACTTGCTGGAGAGTCCCATCATCGGACTTGATTTGCTGGCTTACTCCAATTGCGCTCCACGAACTGGAGTGAAGATCATCGCTCCATTGCACGGTAAAGGCGGCCCCAGAGTTCAAGGCCGCAACACTGCGGGTGTAATTGAAGATGATGTTGTTTCCGTTAGTGGAAAGCGGAGTGGCTATAGAAGAGGTATGGATGGGTGACATTCCAATTGCCCACTCGAGCAGATTTGGGATTCCATCCGCGTCAGGATCGGCATTGGGGCCGCTGATTTGTGAATCGGCCAGTTGTGCAGGATTAAAGAACCCTGCCCGCCACCCTGAGTATGCAGAAAAGCTGACCACTTGCTCGATCATGCCCGTGCTGCCGTTGCCATAGCCAGCCGTAGTGCGACCACGAGCGCGGAGAGAGCCACTGGAAGGCAGACTCAGCCCGGTGAGCTGCCAGCTTGCCGTGGAGCCAATACGACTTCCGGCACCCAGCGGAAGCCAAGTCGCCCCACCATTGGTCGAGAGGTCAAAAGAGACCTGCTGTATCTCAGGCCCCGCACCATCCCGTTGCCAGCTCACTTGCGAGGCACCCATTGCAGACAGCATTTGGGTGGCGGCATCATTGTAGAGTCGCGCGAAACTGCTTCGGCTGACCACCGTTCCGACATTTGGGTAGAGAGAGGAGAAAGAGCCGCCGAGAAGCACTTTTCCATCAGCTTGTCCCGCCACCGAAAACACATAGCCAAACGCGTTTGGATTGAAGGTGCCGTCCACCGTGCCATCCGCGTTCAAGCGAGCTGCGCAGTAGCGTGAGACAGACACCCCGCCGTTGGGTTTGAATGAGGTAAATCCACCGCCCAGCAGCACTTTGCCGTCCGTTTGCACCGCCATGCTGAGCACTTCACCGTTCGCATTGGGATCAAATCCGGTATCGGCAGTGCCATCTGCGTTGAGTCGTGCGATGCCGTTGCGTGCCAGCACTGCCCCAGTGCTCGGTGTGAGTTGTGTGAAGCCCCCGCCAAATAGCACCATCCCGTTCGGCTGAACTGCCACACTCAACACAACGCCATTCACCCCAGGAGTGAATCCGCCATCTACGGTGCCATCTGTGTTGAGCCGGGCGATGCCGATACGTGATACCGCCGGCCCTCCATTGGGTGAGAGCGAGGTGAAACTTCCCCCGATCAGCATCTTGCCGTCTGTCTGAAAAGCGATGCTATCGACAGTGCTGTTTGCGTTTGGATTGAAGCCAGAGTCGACGGTGCCATCCATGTTCAGCCGAGCGATTCGGTTGCGAGTGACCGCAGCACCACCATTGGGTGAGAGCTGAGTGAATGCACCGTTAATGACGACCTTTCCATCGGCCTGAAAAGCCAGGCCATAGACGCCGTTGTCGGCCGAGGGATTAAAGCCGGTGTCTATTGAGCCGTCTGCATTCAGCCGGGCAATGCGATTTCGCGTGACTGCCGTCCCGCTGTTGGGCGAGAGGGAGGTGAAAAATCCGGTCAGCAGCACTTTCCCGTCGGCCTGCACAGCCACGCTATCGACTTCGCCGTTCGCATTGGGATCAAAGTTGGTATCCAGCGTGCCGTCTGCATTCAGCCGGGCGATGTTGTTCCGTGCCACATCTAGCACCTGACTAAAAAGCCCAGCCAGGATGATCTTGCCATCGGGCTGGATGGTGGTGCAGAAGACAGCGCTGGCGGGCCCAATTGGTATTCCGAGATTGAGCGAATCAACATCTCCAGTGCCACCTGGCAGTACTACCGAGGCCACTTGCACCGGGGCTCCGCTGCTCTGGCCGTTGGTCGTCACCACAGCACTCAGAGTGCCCGGCGTGAGGCCGGTCACGCTCACTGTGAGAGTGGTCGTGGTCGCTGCTGTGACCGTCCCGGCTGTGCCGCTCGGTGTGAAGGCCACGACATTGTCACCTGGGTTGACGGAGGCAAAACCAGTGCCATTGATCGTCAAGGTCGTGGAGCTGACGGCTAGCGAGCCCGTATTCATGACGACAGTTGGAGGAACCTGTCCGTTCCCGAGAATCGTGATTTCGAAGGGGTTTTCATCCGAATCATCATTGGCGATGCTCAAAATGGCGGAGCGCAGCCCTGCTGCACTCGGATCAAAGCTAACCTGAAAAGTGGTGCTGCCGTTATTTGCTGCGACCAAGACATCCGGCTGTGCCGTGACTGAGAAATCAGCCGCGTTTGCCCCGCTTACGGTCACTTTGGGCGTGCCTGTCAGATGCAGATCAGCGGCTCCGCTGTTGGTGACGGTAAAGGTGCGCGTCACCGTGCCACCCGTCACAGCCACATTGCCGAAGTGAGAGGAGCCTCCGTTGGGAATGTCGGTGCTGCCAGCGGCAACGGCTATCTCAGGTATAGGCGGCCCGAGACCAGTGAAAATGTAGGCGGCACCAGCAATGCTAGCATTTTCATCCGGCGTGCTGTTGATGCCAGTTGTGCTGCTGCTTTCAAACCGTGCTCCGATAACTGCCGTTTGCCCGCTCACAGCCACAGCATTTCCAAATCTATCGTATGCCGAGACTTGGCTTGCCTTCAGATATGCCTGCTGGTTCCAGGTCACGCCGGTGCGTTGGTAAACATAAGCCGCTCCTGAGCCGGGAGCACTCTCATCCGGAATGCTATTCACGCCGCTAGTGCTGCTATCCTCTTCGGTTGCGCCGATGACCGCTACATCCCCGCTGACGGCCACCGAACTGCCGAAATAGTCTCCCGCATTGACCTGATGAGCTTTGAGGTAGGCTTGATGGCTCCATGCACCACCGCTTCGCACAAAAACATAGGCGGCCCCAGCCGATGCAGCGGTCTCGTTTGGCGTGCTGTTGATACCCGGGGCACTTCCATCTTCATATGGGGCACCCACGACGACCGTGTCGCCGCTCAGAGCGACCGATGAACCAAATCCATCAATGGCGGAAACCTGGCTTGCCTTCAAGTAGGCTTGTTGGCTCCACGTCGAGCCACTGCGGGTGAAAACATAAGCCGCGCCGGCGTTGGCAGCACTTTCGTTGGGGGTGCTATTTACTCCGGTTGTGTTGCTATCCTCATTCGGTGCTCCCACGATCAGGCTCTCGCCGCTGACTGACACGGAGAAACCAAATATGTCACCCGCTGAAACCTGACTCGCTTTAAGATAAGCCTGCTGGCTCCAGGTTGTTCCACTGCGAACGAATACATACGCAGCACCCGAGTCAGAGGCAATTGGAGGTGTGCTAGTGTAGGGCGTGCTGTTCACGCCAGTGGTTCCACTGTACTCAAGCGGCTGGCCCACTACCACCGTGTTCCCGCTCACAGATACGCTACTGCCAAACTCCGCGCTAAAGAGAGCTAAAGAATCGACCAGCGAAGCATGTCCAGGCTTCAGGTAAGCCTGCTGGCTCCAAGTACTTCCGTTTCGCACAAACACATAGGCCGCCCCAGCATTCAACCAGTTCTCATTCGGCGTGCTGTTGATGCCGGTTGTGCTGCTTCGCTCCCCACGTGCTCCGACGACTAGGGTGTCACCACTCACAGCCACCGAGTAACCGAATTCGTCTTCACCATTGACCTGATGCGCCTTCAGGTAAGCCTGCTGAGTCCAGGTCGAGCCGCTGCGCACAAAAACATAAGCAGCACCAGCACCAGTGGCACTTTCATTGGGTGTGCTGTTGACGCCTGTCGTGCTGCTGTTTTCATACTTGGCCCCCACTACCACGGTATCCCCGCTTACCGACACCGAGCAGCCAAACATGTCCCCGCCTTGAGATGCGCCGACCGCTGCAGGCTTCAAGTAGGCCTGTTGAGCAATCGGGTCGATGGTGATCGGGTAGCGTGCGGTGCTCTCTTCCACTCGCAGGATGATTCCATCCCGCTCTCCGCTAAGAAAGCGGGAGGGTAGCACCTTACCGTCTGCATCCCATACCTTGAGTCCTGAATAAGTCAGCACAGGAGCGCCACCAGCGTCACGAAAATACACCGTCTGCGCATCTGTGGCGACGCTGGGTTTCAGCGTGCCGCGGATACCGAGCGCCACTTCTAGCGCCGCGCCCTGCCTCGCCCCATCAGGACGCTGTGACAGGGTGAAGCCATGCTCTAGTCCGCGTGCATCATTCACAAACCATTCCTGCATGCCCGCATCCCACTGATACGTCATGCGCTGCCCTGCTGCCCGGACTTCCGGGCGCCCCTGCACCGTCTGCTGGTTCTGACCGAACCCGTAGCTGCGCAATTCGAGCCCCCAACTCCATGACGCCGCCTTCGGTTTGGTCTCAAAGCCACGCCCGTCAAACTTCGTGGTCCATTGCTGTCCCGGATTGTTAGCCTGCCAATGCCCCTTCTGCGCCTCCATAGGCATGAATGCATGCTCCCACGCGGTGTGCGCAGCCCTGATGCTCTGCCAACCAGACTTTTGCAGCCCATCGGGCGTCACTTCGGGTGCATGAAGGCTTTGTGACGGCTTTGTGTGCATGGCGGTGCTTTCAGCATGCAACGGGCAAAGCAGACTCGTGACTGTAAACAGCGTGGCAATCGGGCGCAGGGGGCGTTTCATAGGTGTCTCAACAATAATGAGCTGCAAAACCGGCTGTCTTTTCTGGGCAGCCGCCATCTCACATCGCCGTTGAGTTCCACCTGGCCGGAAATTTGTTACCGGGTATTTTTCGCAAAGTTTCTGCATGGAGCTTGCGTCGATGAATCGTCCTCATCTAGGCTTTTGCTCCCCATCATCATGAACCCGGCTGATACCCCTCTCGAAGACACGATCCGAATCTCACCACCGGCAGGCACAGGCACGACCCCGGCTGAGGCACGAAACCTCATGATGGTAGGTGCCGCAGCCTTTGAAGCCCGCCCCCCATCCAGTCATGCGTGGAAGCCGCCCAGCGTCGAGGCTCTCCAGGCCCTGCTGCCGAACTACGAAATCCTTCACTTCATCGCTCGTGGCGGAATGGGCGCGGTATTTAAAGGAGTCCAGACGACGCTTAAACGTGCCGTCGCCATCAAAGTCATGCCGCCAGGAATCGCGGACGAGGCACTGCAATTCGCCGCCCGCTTCCGTCAAGAGGCACAGGCTATGGCGCAGCTCTCGCATCCCAACATCGTCACCGTTTTTGATGCGGGCGAGGCAGCGGATGGCCTGTTCTATTTCGTCATGGAGTATGTTGAGGGAACAGATCTGGCCCAGCTCATTGCCAGTGAAGGACGGCTTGAGCCGGTCCGCGCCATTCCCATCATATCGTCCGTTTGCGAGGCCCTCGCTTTTGCCCATAAGAACGGAATCGTACACCGGGACATCAAGCCCTCCAACATCATGATCGATGTCCAGGGCGGTGTGAAGGTGGCGGATTTTGGGTTGGCAAAGATCGTCAACTTGGACAGCACTATTATTACCCGCACGGAAGTGGCGATGGGCACTCCTGATTTCATCGCCCCCGAGGCGCTGCTACCCGGCACTAGGGTCGATGGGAGGGCTGATATTTATGCGGTCGGCGTCATGCTTTACCAAATGCTCACCGGCAGCATTCCGCGCGGACGTTTTGAGCTGCCAAGTGGTCTGGTTCCAAAAGTGGACCGCGGTTTTGACAGCATCGTAGAAAAGGCCATGCAGACAGATCGGGAAAAACGCTACTCCACCGCCACGGAGCTCAAGAAGGATGTGGAAGCCTTCCTCATTCCTCCGGGCGAAGCGATGAGAACGCCGCGCCCTACAGGTAATCACGCTGAAAGTCTGAAAGTGTATCTCGCCGCAGGTATCCTGGCTGTGCTGGCGCTGGCGATCTATCTTGCTGTCATGCAACGCCTTGGGGATAGCCCATCCTCAGCAACGAACCTGAATAGCTTACAACCAGGGGCATCCGCCAGCCCTTCGAATGCACAACCACCTGAACCAACTTCCTGGAGTGATGTCACCCACGTCTTGAGGGAGCGTGGAGTCACTCACAATGAAGCCAAACTTGATGGAGAATGGATCGAGGCACTTAAAGGTGAAGCAGGCCCCACTTTTGGCACTCAAATGCAAGACATGATCATCAAAGCCACTTACGCCAACAGCATCGGCTTTAAGCTTCGATTCAAACAGGGAGGGAATGGCTACTCCGCCATTATCAACGGCAGCACCGCCGAATTCTCATGTGCTGTCGATCGTATTAGCCGCCCATTGGCTCCAGGAGTTCGACTTCCTGCGGGTCACAAGCCAGAGATGACTCATGAGGCTATTTTCTGCGTTCAAGATCAAAAACTGCGGCTTTGGCTGGATGGAAACCTGATCCTCGAAGCTCAAGGTGAACGTCTGTTCGAAGGTCAGGCCGCAGTAGTCTTCCAAAAAGGTGGCGATGTAGCACCCACTCGCATTCTCAAAGTCGAATACGCCAGTTTGAAACCCTGAAAACAGGACTGTTTGAACCTTTAGGCTGTTCCAATCATACACTTTCTACCGGCGACGCCGAATGCATCGAGAGCAACATTCAAACATGCCCACCACAAAGTGGAGCCTCATAGCCAAGCTCCGGGACAGCGATGGCCAAAATGCGCGTGAAGCCCTGGACGAACTCTGCCGGTCCTACCATTACCCAATATACTGCCAGATGAGACGCCGGGGCCTAGCCCATCATGACGCTCAGGACGCTCTGCATGAGTTTTTCCTCAAGCTACTGCGCTTGGACACCTTTGGACTGGCCGATTCCGAGAAGGGCAGGCTTCGCACTTTTTTGATGGTCGCACTGCGCCGCTTCCTGGCCACCTGGCATCATTCAGAAAAACGCCGGGAATCGCATGAGGTCAGCATTGAGGCCTTGCAGGCCATCTTTGGCGCGGAGCAGAGGTTTCAGCTCGACGAGTCCGCCCACCATGACTCGCCGGATTTACTCTACGACAGGCAATGGGTGCAAGAAATCATGAATCACGTTCTAACCCGAATACGCGCCAATTACGCAGCCAAAGGCCGTGAACGCGTCTTCGATGGCCTCAGGCCCGTCCTAGTGAGCGGAGGGAGCTTCGGCAACCACGATATCGAAGGGCTCTCCAGAGCTTTGAACATGCGTCCAGGAGCCCTCCGCACTGCTCTTCATCGCCTGCTAGAGGACTATCGAGAGGAGCTGCGCAAAGAAATACTCAAGACGGTAGAGAATCGTGAGATGGCGAATCAAGAGTTTTCAGAGCTTATGGATGTGTTCAGAAAACACTGAAGGGAGTTAACATGGGGTGTCGTGCCAAATCCCAATATGCCTGTCTGCATCGAAATCTCCCGATTCGTCGAGCAAAGTTACCGCTGGACGAAGAATTCATGCGGGGCATGCGTTCTCACCCGACCATGAAAATCGCCTCGCTGCTCGCCACCACCCTTGTTTTCAGTTTTCAGGCTCTCGCCGCCGAATTCACCGTCACGGAGACGCCCACAGGCGGCGCGGTGGTGAAGGTGGACGTGCAGGCCTTCGCCGAATACGTCGTCGATCAGGCCAACAAGCCTTATCTCTGGCCGATCTACGGCCCCACGGGAAAATCCATGACGCGGGCTTATCCGATGCAAAACGTCCCCGGCGAGAAGCAGGACCATCCGCATCATCGCGGGCTGAATTTTGGCCATCAGAGCATCGGCGGATCG
>JBEIGR010000027.1:0-18900 GCA_040381795.1 Verrucomicrobiaceae bacterium
CTGGCTCAAGTGGACCAACCCAAGGCAGAGCCCCCATTCGCCATCCCGCCGGATGCGAATGGGAATAAGACCATCATCGCCCGTGCGGAGCCGCCACGGCCTCTGAAGGTGATCGTTTACAGCGGCCCTGGCGCACCTCCAAAGGGCGTGGACCATGTGGTGAGCGTGCTGAAACCCTTCTCCCAGGTTCGCGTGACGGTGGCGGAACCGGCGAGCTTTGCCACGCTGACGAATGCGACATGTGATGTGGTCATTTTCCCCGGCGGAAGCGGCTCCGGGCAATCGAAAGGACTCGGTGAGCCCGGTTTGAAGAGTGTGCGTGAATTCGTCAAAAATGGCGGCGGCTATGTGGGCATTTGCGCCGGGGCTTATCTTGCTTGCTCGAATTTTTCATGGGGTCTCGGCATCCTGAATGCAGGCACGGTATCCTCCAAATGGCGTCGCGGTCAGGCGATGCTCGATATCGAATGCACGAGCGAGGCTGCGCCCTTGCTAGGCGAGGTGAAGGGCCTCTTCAAAGTGCGCTACAACAACGGCCCCATCCTCAAACCCTGGACTCGCACGGACATCCCGGCCTACACCACGCTCAGCTACTTCCGCACGGAGACGGCGAAATATGGCTCACCGGTGGGCGTGCAGGTGAATTCACCCGCGCAGGCCATTGCACCATTTGGCAAAGGTCGTGTGTTCATCTCCAGCCCGCATCCAGAGAACACACCGGGCCTCGAATTCCTCATCCCGCGTGGCATCTTTTGGGCCGCAGGTGATCAAAAAAATGCCGCCCTGCCATGACCTCCCGTGTTTTGATTCTCCTCGTCTTGCTCGCCGGATCGCTGCTGGCGCAGAACGATTACAAATCGCCCTACAGCGTGAAATTCACCTTCAATGAGGAGGAGCTCATCGGCGATCTACTCCAAGGACCGAGATCCGATTGGAAGGAACAGGCCACCGTGCCTCACAGCCAGTGGCAGGATCCTGCGAACCATCGCCGCTGGGGCTACTGGGGACCATCGATGAAGCATTTTAACGCACCAGCCGGCCTCGCAAAGAAGAGCCCTCAGTGGTCACGCGAGCGTGTCATCGCCACTGCCATGCGCTACATCGGCTACAGCTACCAGCATCATCATGTGCCGGACTGGGAGCCGCCTGCGGATTGGCCGCGTGATCCCGAGCAAAAGACGCCAGTGGGTAAGGGGGTGGATTGCAGCAATTTCACCGGCTTTGTCTATAACCTCGCTCTCGGCATCCTGCCCTCCACGGGCATCACACAGCAATCTGAAATGACCGAAGCAGCTGGCCCCGGTGCTGGCCGCCAGGTGCCGGTGAAGCGCCTCGAACTACCGAAAAACTACGAGGACTTTGCTAAAGTGCTGCAAACCGGGGATCTGCTCTTTGTGAAGAGCCGGAAGGGAAACGTTTCCCACGTCGTGCTTTGGGTGGGCCAGATCGGCGTATCACCGGAGGGCATGCCGCTGATCCTCGATAGCACCGGCAGCGGTGCCAAAGACTCCAACGGCATCACGATCCCGGACGGTGTGCAACTCCGCGCCTTCAAACGCAGCGTGTGGTATTTTACCCAGGCCAGCCATGCTCTGCGGATCATCCCGGAGGATAAATAGCAACGCCGTAGCAGCTCACCGCGGCACGTTGGAGCTTTTCAATTCACCCGCCATCTCGATGAGGGCATCCATCATCTTCACCGAGGCCTTAGATTCGAGGTTGTTCGTGCCAGGCCAGGTTTCGTAGCCACCGAGCTCAAAGTGACGCGGGGTGGGCATGTAGCCGTAGTAGCCATGGGCTAGCTCGACCATGAAGGACTTGGCGAAGGGGCTGCGCTGGCGGAATTCGACACCGGTCTCGGCAAAGGTCTCGCAGGGTGAACTGCCGATGCACACCTCGCCGATGCGGAGGATCTGGACGGGGAAACCGGTCTGCGGGCTGGCTTGGGCGAGGCGCTGGACGCGGCCGGCATAGGCGAGCGGGAGATCGGCCTTGCCGCCCTGGATGCGCGGAGCCTTCGCCTCGGTTTCTTTGGCCCAGGCGATGAGTTCATCGGGTATTGTGCGCCACTTCACATCGAGTTCGCGATACTTCGCAGCCAGTGACGCTTCTTTTTGCCAGCTCAGCTTGGCCAAAGCGGCATTCACCTTGGCGGCCACATCTTCGGCCACATAGCGCATCTGCTCATAGGGTGCCTTGCGAGGCTGCGGAGAGCGGAAGTTGATGTTGTTGGCATCGCCGCTGGTGCCATTCGCCATGATGCCGACGAAGGGTGGATACTCACCACCGTCTTTTTGGAGTCGCTTCAAAGCCTCGCAGTAATAGCCGTAGTAGTCGGCAGAGATGTCCGCGCCATTGACGCCGCCGACGTAGTGCAGCGAGTAAGCGGAATAGACGGAGATGAGGCGTCCACCGGGTTCACGGACGGCGATGTAACTGATCGTCGGGTCCGGTTCGCCCGCTGGCTCGACGAGCGCTGGGTTCCCTGCGCCAGGATTCATTTTGACCTTGTCGATCTTGCCGAAGGGATTCGGCGGCATGCTGCCTTCCTTGAGGAACCAGCGGCGGATATGCACATGCTCCGGCACATCCACCGTGCCAAAGGCGATCTCCGCCGGGCGCAGCAGATTCACCGCCCGACGAACACCATCGGCGATGCGGCGGGCGACGAATTTTTGATAATCCGTCAGCTCCAAATCGGAAAAGTAGCCACGCACAGGGCCGCCAAGCGCATTCACCGCCGAGTGCGTGTGAGTGCCACTGATGAGCACGTTCGCCGCAGGAATGCCGGTTTCCTTCTCGATGAGCTCACGAGCCTTCAACGAGACGCTGCGATGCAGGCCGAGCAAATCACACACGACGAGAGCGAGCTTCGTTTTCCCATCCTCGAGCACGAGGCAGCGGGCGTGCAGCTCATCGTGGATGTCCGTGCATGGATAAGGCGCAAAGCCTCCCACGACCTCGCCCCCGAGTTCCGGCGTGATGTTGCTCGTCGCGGCACCCGCCTTGAGCGGAGTATCGGCAGCATGGAGTGCGAAGGCAGTGGCGAGCATGAAGAGGAGCGGGCGCATGAAGGCTATACAGCTCTCACGCCGCACTTTTGTCACGGCTTCCAATCCACCGGCAAGCTCAACGACCACACCTCGTTGGAGAGCGGTCTCGCGTGGCCACCGAGGAGCCAGAGTTTGTCTTGGAAAACGAGCACGGAATGCTCGTGGCGGGCCTTCCATGAGCTTTTCGTTTCCAGGCGCTGCCACTCGCGACCATCGGCGCTGTGCCAGACATCGCCGAAGTTGTCTTTTTCCTTCGACCAGCCGCCGATCACCCACATGCGGCCGCGATATACGACGGCGCTGAACCATAGCCTCGGTGCCCACGCGGCATGCTCCGTCTCACAGGTCCAGCTCACGCCATCGGGGGAGGACCACACATCGTTTCGGGCTTCGTAGGTGGGCACATAGTTGCCACCACCGAGGACGTAGATTTTGTCGTTCAGCGCCACGGCCTGATGGTAGGCCCGCGGCGACCACGCGGCCTTCGACGTGGCCTGGGTCCACGTTTGGCCATCGGCGGAGGACCACACATCGTTCTTCGTGCTCGTGGCATCGCCAAAGTAGTAGTTTTCGGTGCCGCCGAGCATCCACAGGCGTCCGCGATGCTCCACCAGACCTGCCGCGAGCCTCGGCGACCATCCGGCGGCAGGTGTCACCTGAATCCAGGCGATGCCATCGGGCGATGACCAAACCTCGTGGCTGGCGGAGTGACCGGGCAGGCGGCCATTGAACCATCCACCCATCACCCAGGCCTTGTTTTGAAAGGTGAGACTCATCGCGAGATCACTGTGCTTCCAAGGTGCTTGCGGCGCGGCGAGCTTCCATGTCTTTCCATCGGCGGAGGACCACACATCGCGTGGTGGAGCCTCGAAGGATTGAAACCAACCACCGCCGATCCAAAGCTGATCCTTCAAAACGAACTCCACCTGGGAGTCGCGTGCCTGCCATGGTGCACTGTCTTTCAGCACCCAGTCGGCGGCAGGTAATGAAGGGGTGAGGAGGAGGCAGAGCAGGAGCTTCATGCTCATCTCATACGATGCGGATGGAGGATTCCCGCTTTTGCGGTATGAATTGAAAGCCCGGTCTCATGACCAACGATTCACGGGAGCTCTTTTAACCATGAAAACACGCCGCCACTTCCTCGCCGGACTCACCACCGCTGCCGCAGCCACCTGGACCCAATCCATCCAAGCAGCTCCCGATCCGCAAAAGGACGTCGTCATCGGCCACGGCACGCATCGCTACAAGGTGAACAAGGAATGGGTGCCCGCCGGTCAAGGCCGCCATCATCCCATCCTGAACTGCCACGAGATGGTGCAGGTGAAAGACGGTCGTCTTTTCATGGTGGGTGATCATTCGCACAATCAGATGCTCGTCTTCAGACCGGACGGCACCATCCTCGAATCCTGGGGCGGCATGTGGCCCGGCGGGCACGGCCTGAGCCTCTCCAATGAGAATGGCGAGGAGTTCCTCTTCGTCACCGACAGCGGCCTGTGGAAGAGCGGCAATGGCGGCTATCGTCAGACGGGTCGCGTGACGAAGACAGACCTCGCGGGAAAGGAAATCTTCTCCATCAGCCATCCGATGAGCGTTGGCGCTTATGAGCCTGACATGGTCTTCAACCCCACCGAAACGGCAGTGGCGCCGAATGGCGATATCTACATCGTGGACGGCTACGGTTCGCAGTTTGTGCTGCGCTACGATGCACGCGGAAAATTCATTCAACGCTTCGGCGGCAAGGATGGCGTGCCCGCCGAAGAAAAGCTCAACAACGCCCACGGCATTGCGATTGATACCCGCCAGGGCGCAGACAAGGCCACCGTCGTGGTCACCTCGCGGGTCGATAACTGCTTCCGCCGCTTCACGCTGGATGGGAAGTATGTGGAAACCCTTCCCGTGCCCGGCGCGATGGTCTGCCGCCCCGTCATCGCAGGCCAGGAACTCTACGCCGGTGTCTGCTGGAGCAAGACACCGGAGATCAACAAGCTGCCTCAGAACCCCAGCGGCTTCACCGTGGTGCTCAACGCCGAAAACAAAGTCGTCAGCGCCCCCGGCGGCACCGAACCGGTGTATGAGGACGGCAAACTCGAGCCGCTCCAGCAGGCGGAGCGGGTCTTTGACCACGGTCACGACGTCTGCGTGCTCGAAAACGGCGATTTGATTGTGTGCCAGTGGAATGCTTTTCAGACTTTCCCAATAAAGCTGGAGCGTGTTTCGTGATAGCACCCGATGCGCCCTCTCTTTTCCCTCCTCCTCACCGCTCTGTGCCTCCACGCCGCCGAGGTCACGCACTACTACGACGAGCCGGGGCGGCGTTTTTTGATGCTGACAACGAATGGCAATCGGGTGGAGCTGCGGGTCAGGTTTGCCTATGATCCGGGGTCGATGGGCGTGTGGGATGGGAACGGTGAGAAACGCGATGGCGGACTCGTCTTTGCCGCCACGGTGCCAGAAGAGGGCATGGATCGCGGGCCGTATTTCGCGGCGAAGCTGAGTGACGCGAAAGTGGTCATCGACTTCCGCACTGAAAAGCCGGACCAGCCTGATCCGGGCATCCGGGGCGAGTTTCGCAAGATCAGCGAAGAGAAGCGCCAGCAGCTCGCGAAGAAGGAATTCAAGGCGGCAGAAGACCGGCTCGATCTCGCCTGGAAAAATGCCAGTCGTGCTGGCGGCCAGGCGGACAAGGCCATCGTGCCCGAGTGGAAGGCCTGGTGGCCGAAGCTGCGCGAGATGTGGCTGAAAGTGGCCGCGCAGCCTTCCGATGAAAAAAGCGCTGACCACTGGCTGAAGGCCGCCCAGGTGACGATGCTGGCTTATGCCTTCAACGAGCAGCGGGTTGATGCGAAACACAAAGGTGGCTGGGAGGGCGAGTATGACGATGGCTTTGGCGGCCATGTCTCGATCCGCATGGCGAAGGACGGACGGCTACGAGTGACGATGACCTGCACGCGTGGCAATGAAGCTCAGGGGGCGGACCTGAGCTTCGACGTGCCGATGGAGGCGCAGAAGGAAAAAGGCAGCGAGCGCACGGCAACGGCTTTTGCACGCCCGACCATGGCTGAGACGCCGGAGACCGTCAAAAGCCTCCGCGTGATGCTGCGGCGCAAAGGCGGTGGCCTTTGGGTGGAACTGATCAGCCAAGCCAGTTCCTCGGCGTGGCTGAATGGCATCTATCGCTGGTCTCCGGTGCCGGAGGCGGTGGAGTAAACCGGATCAGGCATACTCGATGAGTGCCTTCACGACTTTTCGCTCGCGGACGGCTGCGAAGCCATCGGCGATCTGATCGAGCTGGAAGCGGTGGGTGATGAAGTCCTTCGAGGTGAGCCGGCCTTCACGAATCCACTGGCAGAGCTGGGGCTGGGCTTCGCGTTCATATTGCCGCGTGGGCCATTGGTGAACGAAGAGGTTGAAATTGAAGTCGGCGAGCTTGCGGTCGAGGTGCAGCGGGCCGCCGGTGAGGACGCCGTAGATGCAGTGGGAGCCGCCGCGTTTCAAAAGCGGGAGGGCTTGCATGGCGATCTCCGCTTTGCCAACGGCATCAATGACCGCATCGAGTTTTTGACCTCGGGATTGGGAGAGCTGGGCAATGGCGGGGTCTCCGGGGGCAAAGACAGCATCGGCACCGAAGGCGGTGGCGCGGGCTTGCTTCTCGGGATGGCGGTCCACCACGCCGATCCAGCCGAGACCGAAGAGGCGACCTAGCTTGACGAAGCTCTGCCCCACCGGGCCAGCACCGTAAATGAGCACGTCATCGCCGGGCTTGAGATGGAAGTCTCGAAACGCTCCCAAAACCTCCCGCCAAGTGCAAAGCAGCACGGCCTCCTCGGCAGGGATGTCCGCATCGACGCGGGTTTGAATCTCGAAAACCTCGATCCAGCCGTTTTTCTCATCTGCCACGCCATCGGCGACCATGGCAAAGTGATCGCTGGCGAGGGTGAATTCGCCAAAGCCGCCCCAGCCACTATCCACGCCCTCTTTTTGCAGATCAAAGACCAGCCCACCGACGACGCGGTCGCCAGGGATGAAATTGCGCACCTTGTCGCCGACCTCGACGACGATGCCGACGCTCTCGTGTCCGAGGGCAAAGGGAAAAGCGTCCTCCATGCCGGGGAATTTGCCCGCGAGGAGCTCGCTATCCGTTTGGTTGCAGATGCAGGCGACTTCCGTCTTCACGAGAGCCTGATAAGGGCCGGGCTTCGGCACGGGCGTGTCGAGGAGAGCGATTTCGTAGGGCTGGACGGCGATGACAGATTTCATGAGCGGCGCATCTGAGAGCGAGTTCAGCCGTACCGCAACCTCGCCGAAGACGTTTTGCGCCTGAATCTGGTATCCCCGGCAGGAATCGAACCTGCATTTAGAGTTTAGGAAACGCTCGTTCTATCCATTGAACTACGGGGACGGATGCCTTGATTTACCGACGTTCCAGCGTTTTGAGCCGTTTGGCTGAAAATAGCTGTTGCCATTTAATCGCCAGTTAAGGTAATGTAGTGGCATGTCAGAGCACCAAGCAGCAACATTGATAGACGAAGTGAGCGGAACTGGCAAACCTCGTTTTCGCCGGAAACGGCAGAAGGTTCTCAAGCCCGTGAAAGAAATCTTCCTTTCGGGATCATGGCGGACTCGCACACCGCAGGACAAGGGCTTCGCGGGGCCGGTGCGGTTCAAGGTGGCGGGCCTGTATGTGGCAGGGAAGCGGGTGCGCCGCTACTTCTCCACGGAAGCCGAGGCTGGGACGTTCATCGAGGCGCAGACAATGCGGCAGGGGAACTTGGGAGCGCGGGCGGCGCATGTGGATGGGCGGCTTGTGGAAGATGCTGTCGAGTGCGAGTCGATGCTGAAAAAGCATGGCCTGCGGCTACTGGATGCGGTGCGTGATTACTTGGCGGCACGGGATCAACTGCGGGCCTTCCCTGCGGTGTCTTTGACCGAGGCGGCAGAGCATTACGGCGCACTGCTGGCAGATCGGGCGAATTCGTGGACGGTGGATAAAGGGGCGGAAACATGGCTGGCCAGCCGGAAGAAAAAGGGCCGCACGGATAGCTATGTGAGGACTGCCAAGCGACTGCTGGCACAATTCCAAGAAAGCTACGGAAGCAAGAGCATGGCAGACATCACCACAAAGAACGTGGACGAGTGGGTGGACGAGCGGGTGAAGAAGATCGGCTTGGGGAAGCAATCGCTGCTGCATTACCTCACTGTGCTTTCCAGCATGTTCAGCTTCGCGGTGAAGCAGGGCCGCAGCCCGCGCAATCCCGTCGCCAATGTGGAGCGTCCCGACGTGGTGCGTGATGAGCCGGGGATTCTGCTGCCGGATGAATTCCGCAGGCTCCTGCATGAACTGCCGGACGATACGGTGCCTTACGTCGTGCTGTCTGCCTTTGCGGGCCTGCGGCCTATGGAAGTGCGCCGCCTGAACTGGCAGGACATCAATTTTCAAACGGGCATCATCACCGTGAAAAGCAGCACGTCGAAAACGAAGCGCCGCCGCACGGTGCCCATGGTGGACAATCTCCGCGCTTGGCTGCGACCGCTGGCGCAGGATGAGGGCCTCGTGGTGCCGTTGTCTGATTTGACCATCCGGCAGAAGCGCATCAAGCCCGCACGGGAACGCGCTGGCTTAAAGCACTGGCCGCACGACTGCCTGCGGCACAGCGCAGCAAGCTACTGGCTGCAAATCGAGGGCGATGCGGCCCGCGTGGCGCTGTGGCTGGGCCACACGCAGGAAGTCCTGCACGAGCATTACAAGGGCCTGCTTAGTGATCCGGCGCACGCGGCGCAATGGTTCGCCAT
Source organism: Verrucomicrobiaceae bacterium (assembly GCA_040381795.1). Taxonomy (GTDB): domain Bacteria; phylum Verrucomicrobiota; class Verrucomicrobiia; order Verrucomicrobiales; family Verrucomicrobiaceae; genus Prosthecobacter. The sequence goes on from JBEIGR010000027.1 coordinate 8,844, forward strand.
CAAGCCCGCGCCGGAGCGTGCCACGGCGAAGATCATCAGCATCAAAGCCGCCGCTTGAGAACCGGGAGGAACCACGATGGCAAAGAAGAAACCCGCACGACCACCGGCCAAGCGCACGCCATCGAAACCACCGAAAGCACGGCGGGGAGGGGGTGAGGCGGGTGATGATGGCGCTTCTCCTGATATGGATTCGGATGAGGAAAATTTTTCTGCATTGTCCTCACAAGGCTCGCTAATTCGCAGGCTCGGAGAGATTTCAAAACTCGATTTATCCTCAGCTAAAGAACAACTCGAAGCGCTGATATGTAACGGTGCGTGCGAAGGCTGGCTTTTTGAAACCCCTTCAAGCATTGAGAGTTTGATGTTTCATCTGATGTTAGGTCTGAACGAAGCCGCCAATGAAAAGGGAAATATTCAAATCCCCAACATTCGCGATTCAAGACAAGCGCAAGAGTGCCTGGTTGAAATCGCGCTGTTCTTCTTCCACGCGAAGCCGCCAAAGGAATATGCCTCCGATTGGGTGATTGATTGTTTCGACCTCCCACATTTCAAAGAAATGTGGGCTAGGCGGATTTGGCGTGCCAAGCCTCCAAACATTCAGAAGCTGGATTTCGTCCTCACGTGCATGAAGGAGTTTGATGAGCGCCTTAGCATTCTGATTGATAGCTTGATGGAATTCGACCGCAGAAAGCGGAAATGGAACTATTTTCCACTGTCGAATGCGTTGGCAGAAATTCATAAACTCCGCGAATCAGAGGCCCCTCTTGCTGATGCAATAGAGACCGTCCTGAACCAAATACACGCAGACTTACCGAACGGAGGTGTGGCTTTTGAACGCTACCTTTCTCGAAGTCCTCAAGAGTTCATTCGTTTGGTGCTGCCGTGGATCGAAGCAAGATGGCGGGCGTTGAGCTTGAATGAACGTAAAAAAATCTGCGGGTCCAAAGCTAAAGGCCAACAAGGCTGGGGGAAAGTGGATGCCCACATGGCGCAGGCGGCGAGGATCGTTGTCCTTTGCGCCTTGGCATTTGAAGAACCCATCTTTGGGCTAACACTGGAACGGGTGAGAGAGTTCGTGAAGGCTTAGAAGGAGTTATTCAACCCGGCACTTTAGCGAATGTGCTTACCTGCCGCTTGTGGCCATGTTCGGCATCCTATGAAGGATACAACGCTACTAACGGCTGCGGAACTCGCGCAGGAAATCAAAGTCGGACGCCGGACCATCGGGGCGTGGACGAAATCACGCCGCATCAGTGCTCTCAAGCTGGGGCGTCGTTGCGTGCGCTACTCGCTTGAGCAAGTCCGCCGCGATTTGGAGAAGTTCACACAGGAGGCCATTCAATGAACCGAAAAATCATTGAGGAACCTCAACAGGTGAACCCTGGAACCGAGGCATTCAAAAACCCAAAGGCCACGCGTAAGAGCGGCGGCGGGAGTGAACTGAAAACCCGGCAGGAGTTAGCGCAAGCGCTGGGCTATTCAGTGCGCACGGTGGACAGACTCACCAAGGCCAAAGTGATTGGACATATCCGCACTGGGCGCTTGATCCGTTACCGCTTAGAATCGGTTTTGGCGGCACTTCAGCGCAACTGCGAAATCAAGGAGGTGGCGTTATGAGTGCGAATCTATCCCATATCAGCGAAGTCACCGAACTCGGCGATCCCGAAGATGTGAACAAATTCATGAAGGAAGACGGCTGGCAACTTCTTGGCGTGTTCCAGCGTGCCAAGGAATGCGATGGCCGCCCGGCTGCGTGGGCGCTCTATGTGCTGGGCCGTGGTGACACGTCACGCGCTCTGGCGGACATTGGCCGCGTGGCGGAGATGGGCCGTGAGGATGCCGCCATGGCACTGAAAAACGGCGCGGTGCTACTCAAGGTGATCACCCGCAAAGGTGAATGGGGCGAGTATCCGCGCTTCATCATCGGACAACCCCGAACAACAACATAGGCACGGACAGGAGAGGCGGTGAACCTTGAAGGAGAGAGAAGAAGTCTTCTTCTCTTTTCCCTGGAGCACGCCCACCTGCTAACGCGTTTTTTTACCGGAGGCGCATTGCCTGCCCTGCCTGTCAATCGCTGGCGCGTGCTGGCGCAATGGCAGGCAGGGCGGGACTCCTCCTCCGGCATGTTCAAAATCGTGAAGGCACTGAGGGCTTGAGGCCGGGCACGCGTGGCTGGCTCCTCCTCCGCATCTCCCCCCGCAACCGGAGGATTCAACATCATGACAGACCGAACATTGATCGAGCAAATCAAGAACACCTACACCGTGGCGGACGCATGGCATGCGCTGGCACTGCCGGGCGCTCCGGCGAAGTGCTGCCGGAGTCCGTGGCGTGAAGATCGCAGACCGAGCTTTTCGGTTTTCGACGAATCGCGGCGCTGGCACTGCCACGCCAGCGGACAAGGCGGTGATGTGTTGGACTTCGTGAAGGAGGCGGCACAGCTCACCACGGCGGATGCGGTGCGCTGGTGCGCAGCGCGGGCGGGCCTGCGTTGCGGTGATGATGCGCCAGATGCACAACCACGCATGCGACCACAATCGCCACGGCGGCAGATGCCGGAACGTGGGCCGGAGGCATGGCCGACCCTGCGACCGGGAACGGCGGCGGAAAAGAAGGCGCTGGCGGCCCTGCGCGGCTTTTCCATCGGCGGCATTGAGCTGGCGGAGGCTCGCGGACTTCTTCATTTTGGGATCTATGACGCGGCGTGCTCGTGGCGGCAGCATTGGAAGGGCGCGGCTTTTTGGGCAGTCACAGACGCGGCGCGGCGGCTGGTGGAACTCCGGCGCATGGATGGCGAACACTGGCCGGAGAAGGACGGCACTGCACACCGCAAGGCGCACACGATAGGCCACGGCAAGGACCATCCCTGCGGCATCGTGGAGGCATCACGCTTTCCGATCATTGCAATCGTGGAAGGAGCGCCGGACCTCATCGCCGCGCATGATTTACTGACACAGATAGGCGAGCCGGAGCGCGTGGGCGTGGCGGCCATTCTCGGCGCGGGCGTCTCACGACTGGCGGCGGAGTGCCTGCACCACTTCAAGGCCAAGCATGTGCGCCTGTATCCACACCACGACGAGCACGGCCTGCGGGCGGCGCGTCAGTGGGCAGAGCAAATCAAGGAGGCAGGCGCGGCGGTGGTGGATGCCTTCGACCTGTTCGGCATCACCACCATCAAGGGCACGCCGGGCAAAGACCTGGCAGACCTGATCAACCTCCATCCTGCCTGCCTGCGGGCGAATCCTGAACTTTTGAATGACTTCTTTCCATGAACACGAACACCACGAGCCCAAAGAAACCGGAGACAAAGAAACGCGTCTTTGATCCGACCACGAAAGCAAGCACGCCAGATACGGCACCGAATACCAAGAACAGAACGAAGCGTGAAGAAAAGCCGCCCTTCAAGGTCTGGACACTGGGCGAGTTGCGGAAACAAGAGGAGCCGCAAGGCTGGAACCTTGTCGGCGACTACCATGTGACACGCGGCAGCATCACCGTGCTGGCGGGAAGTCCGGGCATTGGCAAGAGCTTCGCCACGCTGATGCTCGCGATTCAGGGCGCTATCGGCTCTGGCAACTGGCTGGGCTACACCATCAACACGAAGTTTAAGACGCTGATTGTGCAGAGTGAAAACTCACTGCTGAGGCTGATTCTGGATGCCAAGCGCGTCGAGATGCCGGATACGCTGGACGATCATGTGAAGCTGTTGGAATTCGAGTGGGGCAACATCTCGCTGGGCAACTCCAAGCTGGTGGATGCCCTGCGAAATCTGATTGCAGAGTTTGAACCCGATCTCGTCGTTCTGGACCCGTGGAACCAGTTTGCCGATGACGACAAAGCGAAGGAGACCAAAGCGGCAATGGATGGCATCAAGCACATCTTGGATGCATCTGAAAAACCGCCTGCCTGCCTGATCGTGGCTCATCATCGAAAGAAGCGGGAAGGCGATGCCCACAAAGGCCGACAGATGGCGGACCTCATTTCCGGCAGCTACGTCATGCAGAGCAATCCGCGCTGTGTGCTCTGCTATGTGGCATACGATCCGACCGACGAGAACGACAACCGCGTGGTGGTGCTCTGCCCGAAGAAAAACAACGGCAAGCACAAGGGACCGGCGACCGCGTGGACGCTGTGCGAGCACGGCTTTGAGGCCATCGCTGACTTTGATTACAAGGCATGGCAGGACGGCGGCAGCGAGGGCAAAGAATCCAAGGCCAAGATTCGCCTGGAGCACTTGCAGGCCATCTTTGCCAACGGACCGCTCACACGAACGGAAGCAGGCAAGAAGCTGGAAGCGCTGACGAAGGCAGCCCGTAGCGCCGTGAGTGAGGCGCTGACGAAACGCTTTGCCGACATGATCGAAAGCACGGGCGGCGGCCTGCTGCTGAACTTGAAGGAGGAACACAAGGCAGGCGCATCGTTCTTTGAGGATGACGGGGACGAATGATCCCGCTATTGATCGTGCGTCATGGCAAGATCCAGAAAAGAATCCAAGGGCTGGCAGCTCGGCTTGCTGGGCTTTTTCGCATTCGTCGGAATGGTAGCCACCGCCGCATTTGTCGGCAGCATCTTCGGATTTGCTCCTGGGCAGACAGCGGTGTGGACACACATTCCATGCCTCTTGGCTGTGTTCTGGCTCTTCAAATCTTATTTCAAAGAGGCCGACGATGAAAAGGAAATGAAGCGAAGACTGGAGCAGTTCCAAAAGGACTGGGCGGCAGGTCATTACAAAGATGTGGATTTTAACCACCAAATCTTACGCCCCCTGACAGCCGATGATGTGCCACCTTTGAAGGAGTAACCGGGCTGTGAAAGACGCTCCTCCGCTCCGGGTGGCCTAGGTGTGGAGAGGCCGGAGGAGGAAGATTTAATCTCTGAGGCAAGCGCTGGCGCGTGCTGGCAAATATCCGTGTTCAGGTATTGAAGGGAGGAACGGCCCGTTCTAAGCTTGGGTCATGCAGACTATACGTTCCGCGCCCCTTTTCATCCTAGTCCTAGTGCTCGCACTGATGGGTTCACCCAAGAATTCGCAGGCTCAAAATACCCTATCCGCTGCGACCGAAGAAACGGTCGATGCTCTACGCGCCAAAGCTGAGAAGGGTGATGCAGAGGCTCAATATCAATACGGCAGGCGCTTGTTAGATTCGGGCACGACCGAAAATATAATCGAGTCGGTAATTTGGCTTCGTAAAGCCGCAGTGCAGGGTCATATTAATGCGCAAAGTTTTCTCGGCTCATGGCTATTTAATTCGCCTGACTGTTACGCTGAAGCCTTCAATTGGACATTCAAAGCGGCTAAAGCAAATGATCCAGATGCTATCTGGAATCTCGGGCTTTTCTATTCTCTGGGCAGAGGGGTTCCGAAAAATGACGCTGAGGCAATCAAATGGTTCACGAAAGCCGCACAGCATGGAAATGTGTATGCCCAACACACGACGGCACAAAAATACGAACTGGGATTAGGCGTCAGCCAGAATGACAGCGAAGCAGCACGCTGGTATCTAAAGGCCTCAGAGCAGGGATTTGCTGATGCTCAAGCCCAGATCGGAAGCATGTATGCAAGCGGGCGCGGTGTGGCAAAAGATGAAACGAGTGCGTATAAATGGTGGTTGTTGGCAATGGCTCACAAAAATGAGCTAGGCAATCCTCAAACAGGAGTTGCCATTGAGCACAATTTACGATGGATCGAAACGATTCTCACACCGACGCAGCGGGCAGAGGGACAGAGAATGGCGCGTGAGTTCCAGCCGCGTAAGTCTGCACCACCGGACCGTCCGATTGCTCGCGAAGGGGTTGCAGAATCACGGCCTGAATCAACCGGGAGCGGATTCTTCATCACAGACGACGGCTATCTCATCACCAACCAGCATGTCGCCGATGAAGGCGCGGCAGTGCGCGTGCTGACGAGCAATGGAGCGATTCCCGCCAAAGTCGTGAAGGTGGACCGAGCCAATGACCTCGCCTTGCTTAAGCTGGAAGGAAAGTTTGCGTCCCTTGCCATCACGTCCAGCCGGGGCGTGCGTCTTGGATCAACTGCCGCCACGGTGGGCTTTCCCAACGTGGGCTTGCAAGGCTACTCTCCCAAGCTCGCCAAAGGAGAAATCGCCAGCCTCTCGGGCATTCAGGATGATGCTCGGCATTTCCAAATCAGCGTGCCCATCCAGCCGGGAAACTCTGGCGGGGCGCTGGTGGATGAGCGTGGCAACGTGATCGGTGTGGTCGTAGCGAAGCTCAGTCAGAAGGCCGCCATCGCGACCACCGGCACTCTGGCGGAGAATGTGAGCTATGCCGTGAAGAGCAGCTACCTCTTGAGCTTCCTGGAGTCCGTGCCCGACGTGGCCGCCAAGCTCAAAGACCCGAACACGAACGACCGCAAGTTTGAGGACGTGATCAAGGACGCAGAGAAAGCCGCCGTCTTGGTGCTGGTGTATTGAGGCAGTGAACCTTGCCACAGCGAGCCAACAGACGGTCGATTCCTCCGCTCCGGGTTGTCTAGGTGTGTGGAGGTGGAGGAGGAAGATTTAAACTCTGAGGCAAGCGCTGGCGCGTGCTGGCAATGATGCCGTGGCGGCGGGGAAGGCGGAGGAGGAACGACCATGGCCGGAAGATTGCGACGGCGGCTGCATCAATAAGAGACAGTCTCGATGTGGAGCAGTTCAAGGCTGGAGAATGGGTTCAGGGCCGGAGAAAATTCACGCATTGATCGCCCAAACTGTTGCCAGTTCATCGCCGGTTAAGCCGCCATTTCACGCTCATTCCTGCCATTACTTGCCATCTCGATGACGCTGGAACCCTTGATTCTGCGTGATTCCAGCAGCTTAGGAAACCCTCGTTCTATCCATTGAACTACGGGGACACTTTTGAAATCAAGCCTTCCAGCGTTTTGAGGCACCGGTAAACTCGAAAGTAAGAATGAAAGCAAGAATACTGAGACCGCTTTCGAGCAGCGCGAATGTGACTGAATCGCGCTTGAACTGCTCGTCATAAGTGCGTTTTTTGTTCTGGTCGTGTTCATGCTGGCTTGGGTAGTTAGCCAACTTTTGCTGCCCACGAAAACGAACAAGAGTGAGATCGAACACTCGATTAATGAATTTCGACTGCTGTTTTTGAAGGGAAAAGGCAACGAGAGGCAAATAGGTTAAAAAAAACGGTTCCACTTTCTGAGGCCTTTTTAGATTCACGACTGAAGGCTACAAAAAAGCCGCCGGGCAGATGGACTGCGCGGCGGCGGGATCGTTGGGGAATGATGAACTTACTTGGCGGGGACGGCGTAAACCTGCACTTCGCAGTAGTGGTTCATGTCGGAGGCGGTGTTGCCGTTGCTCCAGAGGCGGACGTAGCGGGCTTTGGTGCCTTTGGCGTCGATCACGCGGCCGTGATTGGTTTCGATGTAGGCAGGATCAGCACCTTTGCCCATGGCGGAGGTGTCGTCGTGGTCGCTGTTGAAGAGGGTGGTGACACCGGTCTTGAACTCGGCGTCGTCAGAAACCTGGACCAGCACGTCGATGTAGGCCTGGGCTTGCTTGTGGTAGTGCCAGAGGGCGATCTTGGAGATGTCGTGAGCCTTTTCGAGGTCGATCTGCACCCACTGCTTGCCGGGCATGAGTTCGACGAAGTTGCCATCGGCACCGTCGGCATCGCCATCGGTCACTAGGGTAAGGTCACCGATGATGGGGGCAGAGTCCGAGGAGGAGACTTTCTTGCCCTTGGCGACGTTCACGGTGCCTTTGGCGGCCATGAAAGTCTTCACCACCTTCGTGGGATCAGGCTTTTCGAGGTTCGGAAGGGCGGTCGGCACGGGGGTGCCGATGAACATTTCCTTGGGGAAGGTGAGCTTGATCTCTTCCTGATCGCCAGCAGGAGCGGCAGGGGCGGTGCCGGCGGCAGGAGCCGCAGCGGAACCGGACGAGTCAGACTTGCCGCAAGCGGCGAGGACAATGGCGAGCGCGAGGCCGCCGAGGAGGTGCGTGGTGTTTTTCATTGGGGAAGGGAGAGATTAAGGATGGATGATGGGATCAAATCGCGAAGTCTTCGGGCTTGAACATGTATTTGGAGCCGGTTTTGGCGGCCTCATAGGCTTTGAGGACGGTGACGCAGGATTTGTAGGCCATGTCCACTGGGCAGGTGAGGTGGGACGGCTTCTTCTGCTGCACGGCTTCGATGAAGTTCTGCACGTGCGGGCTGTGGGGCTTGCGTTGGAGCTTTACGGCGAGTTCCCACTGGGAGAGGGCCTTGGACTCACGGACGTCCGCCATGCTGACAGCGCCGTAGGACGGAGCCTTGGGCTTTTCCCAGTCACGGGGATGCTCCCAGAATTTGTTCTTCGCTTTGTCGGCAGGCTTGGCGATGGGCGGATTGTTACCGAGAGCCAGTTCGTCGAGGGCATTGCCGGGTTCAGCGTAGATCTGGTTTCCGTTCGTATCGAGTTCGGAGATCACAGCGGTGCCATTCACGCCCATGTGCTTTTCATAAGCGCCCTGGGAGCCGGTGGTGGTGAGCACCTGGTAGTAGGCGCGGAGGAGGCCAGCTGGGGTTTTGAACTCGTAGATGCACATCATGTTGTCCGGCAGCTCATACTTCGGACGGCCTTCGAGACCGTCGTAGTAATCGACCGCACCCGTAGCGATGACAGACACGGGATCCGCCTCATACATCCAGTTGAACATGTCGATCTGGTGAGCACCGAGATCGGAGAGAGGGCCGCCGCCGTATTTGGCAAAATAACGCCAGTTGCGGAACTCGAACACATTTCCGTAGCCATTCTTCGCGAGCACGTCCTGCGGGATATCGTAGCCTTTGACCTCGCCCTGGGGTTGGGAGCCGGAGACACCACGATTCCACTGCGCGTAGCAGTGGGTCACACGGCCGAGGACGCCTTTCTTGATGATGTTTTCACGCAGGTTGACGTAACGCGGGTTCGAGTGGCGCTGGTGGCCGATCTGGAAGATCTGATTGGGGAATTCTTTGCCGGCTTTGGCCATGTCGAGAGCGCCTTCGATGCTGTTGGACATCATCTTCTCGCAATAGACGTGCTTTCCTTTGGAAAGACAGAGACGGGAAAGCGGGGCGTGGAGGAAATCTGGCGTGGCGATGAAGACGGCTTCGATATCGGGCTGCTTTTCGAGCATGGACTCGACGTCGTCGTAGATCTTCACCTCGCCATCGATCTGGTGCTTGTTTTCACCGAGGAAACCGCCGCGTGTTTTGGCCACGGAGAATTTCCAGATGTCGCACATGGCCACCCACTGGATGCCGGGGACATCCTTGGAGGAGGTGCGGAGGGCATTGCCCTGGGCACCGCAGCCGACGAGGGCGCACTTAATGGTGCGGCCAGCGGCGGTCTCCTGGGCAATGGCGGACTTGCTGGTGGCGAGGTGGACGGCACCGCCGGTGAGGGCGGTGGTGCGCAGGAAGCCCCTGCGATCAAGGAAACGGGAGAGAGGAGCGGAAGTCGTGTTCATGCGGAGGACGCGTGAAGGGTTAAAAATGAACGCACCGCGAAAAAGCGGGGCGAGGGAGGCTTATTCGGCCTTCTTCTTGCCACGGAGGATGCCATCGAGGGAGAATTTCTTCGCGTGAGCGGTCATCAGGCAGAGAGCCACGAGGCCGATGGAGAGGCCGATGTTGCCGACGAGTTCGGTATCGTCAGGAAGGCAGGCTAGACCAAAGCCGAGGGAGAGGAAGACGAGGCCAGCGGCGAAGAGGCCGAGTTCCGTGAAGATGCCCACGGCGGTCCAGACGCCGACGAGGAGGAGGACGTAGCCGATGGAATTGGCAAAGCCATTGCACATGGCCTCAGGGAGGAAGCTGTTGGAGGCCATCAGCTTCGCAATCGGCGGGCCTTTCAGCTCGGTGTAGTTGGAGATGCTGAAGGTCGTGGTCTCGCCATTGCCCCAGCGGAATTTATCGAGGCCAGCCATGAAGAGGCGCATGCCTACCCAGAGGCGGAGAAGCAGGTGGGCGTAAGCCGGAGCGAGGCTGGAGCAGCATTTTGGGGCGAGGGAGCTTTCGGACATGGTCGGAGGCGTGTGGTGGGTGTTGGGGATTGTAACAG
>JBEIGR010000028.1:0-18639 GCA_040381795.1 Verrucomicrobiaceae bacterium
ATGCCGGGTTCCAGCGGCGTGGAGCTGCTGGAGCAGGCCCGCAAGCTCTCGCCGAATGTCGTGCGCATCCTCGTCACGGCCTACACGGACTACCAGGCTGCGGTGGATGCGGTGAATGACGGCCGCGTTTTCCGCTACCTGCACAAGCCCTGGGACCCGGAGGAGCTCTCCCATACCATCAAACATGCGCTCGATTACTATCAGGTGCTCGTGGAGCGTGAGTGCCTGCTGGCGGAAAAGGCGGATACGGTGCGCCACATGCTCGCGGCGGACCGCGTCTCCGGCCTGGGCATCATGGCGGAAGGCTTGAATCATCATCTGCGCAATGCTTTAACCGTGGTGCGGGCCTTCATCGACCTCGCCCCGCTGAAGATTATTGAGGAGCTGAATGGTGCCCCGCCGCGTGATGGCGGCTTCTGGCTCGATATTCAAAGCCAGGCGGCCACGCAGATCGAGAGCATCGTGACACTGCTCTCCCGCCTGGCGGATGCCTCGCAGGCGAAAAGGCTGATGCGGGCGGATGAATGCACGCTCCAGGGCATCCTCGGCGAGATGCTGAACGTCTTCGGCCAGCAGCTCGTGGAAAAGAATCTGCACGTCGATGTGGAGCTCGATCCGAATCTCCCGCCGCTCATGGTTCACGGCGGCCGCTTCCGGCAGATGTGGCGTCTGCTTTTCGTCGAGGAAATCACCCACCTGGCAGACGGAGATAGCATTCAAATCAGCGCCACCACCGAACTCGATGCCGCTGGCCGCAGCCACCTCGTCGTGTGCCTGCGAGATACGGGCCTGTGGCATGCGCACGACCGCACCGCGAACCTCTTTGACCCGTTTTTCACCCGCAGCCGCCGCCCGGATGACTTCGGCGTGAACATGATGGCCATTTATGTGACGATGCACTTGCACGGTGGCACGGCGGAGGCACTCATGCTCGATACACGCGGCCTCGAAATTCGCCTGCGCATGCCGCTCGATCCCAACGCCACGCCCCAGGAGGAGGAGGAATTCTTCCGCAAGATGAACCACCACGAGCGCCGCTGGAATGAACGCGAGCAAATGCCCGGCTGACGCCGCGCCTGCTTTTCCTCTCGCCAAGGTGGAGCGGATGTTCTAAAACAGCGCCAGTAACGATAAACCCACTTCACGCCATGTCTGACAATCCCACTGCTGATTCCCCCTTTGGAGCTGCCACGCCGCTCGATCCTTTCCAGGCCGCGAAGGCCAGCGCCCTGAAAGCCGCCGAGGAGCTGCGCAGCGCCGCCGCCCAAAAAGCCTCCGAACTGCGCAACGTGGCCGAGCAGCGTGCCCATCAGTGGCGTGAGTCCGCCTCCACCGCCGCCACGGATATCAAGGAAAAGGCCGACGAGTTCCGCCAGTATGCCGATGATACGCTGCATGAGGCCCGCGCCCGCTGCTCGGATCTGCGTGTGGAAGCTGAAAAATTCGCCCGTGAGAAGCCCGTGCAGGCTCTCGCCACCGCCTTCGGTATTGGTTTCGTGCTCGGACTGCTCATGCGCCGCTGATCGGTGCTCCTCCACTAGGCCAGCAACATCATGGAAAACGGCCCCACTGCTCCCAAGGCCTCCGCCGGGCATTCTTCCCGTGTCGCGGGGCTGCTGCGTGCCGTGGCCTTATATGTCGAGGCACGCGGTCGTTTGCTGCAAATCGAAGGTCAGGAAGCTAGCGTGAAGGCCTCCTCGCTCACCGGGCACGTCGTGCTCACGCTCGCCAGCCTCGTCATCGGCTGGATGCTCGCCACGCCCGCCCTCATCTGGATCATCGCCGAGCGCAGCGGCTGGCATTGGGCCAAAGTCGCCCTGTGTGGAGCTGGAGCGCATCTTTTCATCGGATTTATCCTCCTCCTCTTCCTCAAAGCCCGGCTGAAACGGCTGCGGTTGTTTGAGGAAACCTTCAACCAATTCCGCCGCGACCGCGAATGGCTAGCCAGCACCTCCAACGACTGACGCCGAAGCAGCAGGCCCTCCGCGATCTCGAGCTCGCCCGCCATGAGCTGGCCCGCGAGACCGGCCTCGTGGCCGAGGAATGGAGCCCGCGAGCCGTCATGGCGCGTAGCTTTGAACGCCACCGCATCTTCTGGATCGCTGGCGGCGTGGTGGCAGGCCTCGCCGCGATCAAGCTACTCCTTCCCTCCCGCTCCTCCCCGGTGTTGGACGAGGACGATGACCTCGAAATCGAGCGTCCAAAGCCTTCAGGCGGCCTCTCCAGCGGCTTGCTGGGCCTCCTCGCCGGACCGCTCATCAGCATGGGACGCAAAGCCGTCACGAACTACGGCATGCAGTTCGTCCAAAACTGGCTGCAAGCCAAGGCCGCAAAGACGGCTGATGACAGCCAGCCGCCGATCCGCTAGAAAATCACCATTAATTCATGTCCGAGACTACCGACCCTCAACAAGCCCCTGCCGACACCATCCCGACGCTCGGCTCCGTGGACGAATACCTGCAGTTCTGCATGCAGTATGACGCGTCCGATCTGCACCTCGCCACAGGTTCCCAGCCCATCTGGCGTCGCTACGGCAATCTCCAGCCCATCTGGAACAACGCCGCCGTGCTCACCGCCGAGGAAACTCACAGGCTGGCCTACGGCTTCATGGGAGAGTCGCAGAAAAAACTCATCGAGGAGCGCGGTGATGCCGATTTCGCCTACTCGCCCGGTTACGGCCGCTTCCGCGCCTCCGTGGTGCGTCAGCGCCTCGGCATCGACATGGTCTTCCGCGTCATCAAAACGAAGGTCAGCTCCGTGGACGAGCTCGGCCTGCCGGAAACCGTCCGCACCCTCACTCGCTTCCACAACGGCCTCATCCTCGTCACCGGCCCCGTGGGCTGTGGGAAGTCCACCACCCTCGCCGCCCTCGTCGATGCCATCAATGAAGAGCGCCAGGATCACATCATCACGCTGGAAGACCCCATCGAATTCGTCATTCCGCCCAAAGGCTGCCATGTGAATCAACGTGAAGTTCACACCCATACTCAATCCTTTGCCGCCGCCCTCCGTGGAGCCCTCCGTGAAGATCCGGATGTGATCATGGTGGGTGAAATGCGCGACCTTGAGACCATCTCGCTCGCCATCACCGCTGCCGAAACGGGTCACTTGGTGCTCGGCACCCTCCACACCGGCAGTTCAGCCCGAACGCTTGACCGCGTGCTCGATGTGTTCCCCCTCGATCAGCGTGAGCAGATCCGCATCATGGTCAGCGAATCCCTCCGCGGCATCCTTTCCCAGCAGCTCGTGCCTAAACTGGATGGCAATGGCCGCGCCATGGCCCTCGAAGTGCTCGTCAACACCCCCGCCGTAGCCAACTGCATCCGTGAAGGCAAGACCTTCATGCTCGCGGGCGTCATGCAGACCGGCAAAAACGTCGGCATGATCACGATGGACGATTCCCTGCGCAATCTTTACTCCGAAGGCCTCATCAGCCGTGAGGAGTGCGAATCCCGCGCCGAAGACAAGATCCTCATGAGGAAATTCTTCGAGTCCTAACCAGCCCGCCCGGATAGCCGCTTTGATCTTTTAGTTTTCATCTTTTCATCCTTTCCGCACGCCCATGCCCGCCATCGACAAATACTTCCGCCAGCTCATCGAACTCGGCGGCTCCGACCTTCACCTCAGCCAGGGCCAGCCTCCCAAGGTGCGTGTCCACGGCAGCATCAAGCCCATCGCCGATGAAGTCCTCGATGCTGAGGCCATGGAGACGATGATGACGGAAATCTGCGATCCCAAGGCCTGGCAGAAATACATCGACAAAGGCGATCTCGACTTCGCCTACGAGATGGACGCCGATAACCGCTTCCGTTGCAACTACCTCAAGCAGCAGCACGGCCTCGCCTGCGTCTTCCGTATCATTCCCACGAAGATCGCCAGCCTCGAGCAGCTCAACATCCCGCCGATCGTTAAAGAATTCGGCCATCTGCGCAGCGGCCTCGTCCTCGTCACCGGTCCCACCGGCTCTGGAAAGTCCACCACGCTCGCGGCCCTGCTCGATTACATCAACACGAACTTCCGCCGCCACATCATCACCGTCGAAGAGCCCATCGAGTTCGTTCACCGGAACAAAAAGAGCATCATCACGCAGCGTGAAGTGCCCATTCAGACCCCATCCTTCGCCGATGGCCTCCGCGCCGCTCTCCGCGAGGATGCGGATATCGTGCTCGTCGGCGAAATGCGAGATCTCGAAACCATCTCGCTCGCCCTTACCGCTGCCGAAACCGGCCTTCTCGTCTTCGGCACCCTGCACACCAACAATGCTCGCAAGACCGTTGACCGTATCATCGACGTCTTCCCCTCTGACCAGCAGAGCCAGGTCCGCACCATGCTCGCCGCCTCCCTTCGCGGTGTCGTGGCCCAGCTCCTCATGAAGCGCCACGATGGCGGCGGCCGCTGCGCCGTGAACGAGATCATGATCTCCAATGCCGCCGTCGGTGCCATCATCCGTGAAGGAGCCACGCAGAAGCTCTACGACGTCATCATCGGCGGCAAAGCCCAGGGCATGCAGTTCATGGACGACGCCATCTGGCAAAAGCTCCGTGATGGATACGTCAGCCCCATGGAGGCCTACATGAAGGCCATCGACAAGAGCCGCTTCAAGAATTTCCTCCCACCCGAGGATGCCGAGATCGCCAACGCCGGCGGTGGCGAGAGCAAAAAATAACCGCGAGCTTCCTTTCCCATCGCCGGGCTTCAGGTTATATCTCCCCCCCACGCCAGTCCTGATGATCGACGTGAGACCTTTTCGCATGGCTCCACACGAGCAACTCATGGAAACAGACAACGCCAGCCATTCCAGCGGCGCCTCGAAGGCGCTCGGCGTATTGGCGGCCATCTCCGCCGGCGGCCTCGTGGCCATGCGCATGAAGCCCTCCCCTCTCATGTTCCTCGCCGGGGCCGCTGCGGTGGCTTTTCTCGGCCGCAAACGCATCGCCTCAGACTCACGCCCCCTCGAATTACTACCGCAGCGCCCACCGGAGCCAGCGCCGCCGCCTCGCGTGGAAGTGGATGCTTGGCTCGCTCGGCAGGTCGAGCGTGAGCAGCAGGCCCCCATCATCACGCTCGATGTCGAGACCTTGCCTGAAACCCTCCCTCCGGCTCCCGAACCACTCGAAACCGCCCGAGCAGCCCTGCCGGATCTTTTTGCCGATTGGAGCATGACCGCCGAAAAACCGGCCATCGTCCCCAGCGAGCCATTTTCGCCGCCCAAACTCGAAACCGATGGTGCAGGTTTCCTTTTCCCTTCGGAGCCGCTCGAAACTCCTCCCGCGCCGATTTTACACCTCGATCCTGCCCCTCCATCGGCCCCATCGAATGCTTCCTGGCTGCTCGGCATCGAGCCCCTGCCCAGTTGGGATGAGCTCACCGCCGCCCCGCCAAGAACCTGCTCAGATTTTGCCTTCCTCGCCGAGCCTCCCGGAGCCGCCAGCTACACCCCACAGCCCGCCCCGGAACCAACTCCGCCTCCGCCTCCGCCTCCGCCTTCGGTTCCGCCTTCGGTTCCTGCCCCGATCCAACCCCTCTTCATCCCATCCCTCTTCCAAGGCGGAGCCCTGCCGGATGAAATCACTGTCTCCGAAGAATTCACAACGCCTCCGGCCCACGAACCCGCCGCACCTTTCTTCGAAGCCTTCACGGCCTTTGAAGCCATACCCTTCCCTGCCCCACCACCTCCACCCGCAACCGTGGAGCCATCGCCCGATCCCGAAACCTTCCTCAACCTGCCTGAGCTAGTGCCCGTCACCCTCGCCAGCCCAGGAGAGGCCACTTTCGATGATCCCCTCGCCGCCCTGGAGGAAAATCCATCCAGCATCCCCGGCGGCATCCCACCTCCACCGCCCCTCCGACCTCACGCCCCCGTCATTGAGGCTGAAATCGTCATCCGCCCCCGCGGATTCGGAGCCACCCGTGTTCAACCGAAGGAGCCCGAAGCCGCCACCATCGAGCCCGTCGAGTCGCCTTCCCTCGACCTCTCACCCTTCACTGGCGAGCCACCCGCCTCACCTTCTCCACCCGCCCTTTCTCCTGCCCCCGTCGTCCTTCCCCGCGAGCAAAAAGCCCGCAAGACCTGGCGTTCCTGGTGGCGGGGAGATTGAAATAGCTCAGCGCATCTCCCGCAGCGGCACCACCTTGCGATCGAGATCGTGAACGGCGTGAATCCGGCGCACCGTGCCGCTGCGAGCACGCATCAAGATTGAGTGCGTCTCGACGCGGTGGCCCACCAAACGGCAGCCGGGCAGCAGCGGGCTGTCGCTGATGCCGGTGGCGCAGAAAAGGGCGCTCTCGCCGAGGATGAGGTCATCAATGCGGAAGACCTTGTTCAGTTCTTCCTCGCCGACTTCGGCGATGATCTCGGCGCGGTGTTCTTCCGTGTGCGGCCACATGCGGAGCTGCATGTCGCCACCCAGGCATTTCAGCGCGGCGGCGGCCAAAATGCCTTCCGGTGAGCCGCCCATGCCGATGTAAAGATCGACGTTGGAATCCGGCAGCGACGGCGCGACGGCGGCGGCGATATCCCCATCGGAAATCATTCGCAGCGCAGCCCCCGTCTCGCGGATCTGCCGCACAATGTCCGCATGACGCGGGCGATCCATCGTTGAGACGACGAGATCACGCGTGCGCTTGCCCAAAGCAGCCGCCACAAAGGCGATGACATCGCTCAGAGGCATGTCGAGAAAGCAGCGCTCTCCTTTGTCAATGAGTGCCTTCTTCACCGCAGGGCCGTAGGCGATCTTGTGTGAGTAAAAAGAAGGCAGGTTTTTCATCGCGCACGGTGCCCCATCCGGCACCTGAGCGGCGGCGATCACGGAGACACTGTTCGGCATGCCTTTCGCGATGTTGCTGGTTCCATCAATGGGATCGAGAGCGATGTTGAAACGCGGTGAACCATCCCGCCAGGTGCCCAGGTGCTCGCCAATGAAGATGCCGGGAGCCTTGTCCTTGATCCCCTCGCCGATCACCACCTCGCCACGGATGTCGAGAATGTCGAACACGCCATAAATCGCCGAGCAAGCCGCGCCATCCGCCAGCTCTTTTTCACCACGCCCCAGCCAGTGAATGGCCTGAAGCGCCGCGTTTTCTGTGGCACGGACGAATTCAAATTCGAGCACGCGTTCAAGATCGAGCGTGGAGCGAAGAGGGGGAAGGCTGGTGGACATGGCGTGGTAAAAAACTTCAACAATCAGCAATCAGAGTTCAGCAATCTGCGGTTCCTCCGGAAGCTGTCGAATCCACGAAGAATGTCGAAGGCAGAAGTGCGCTATTTCCGTCTCTTGGGATCAATCCAGCCAGTTCTCAAACCTCACTCCGGGGATCTTGGCAAAGTCAGCCGTGTTACGTGTGAGAATCGTCACATCGTATTCGAGCGCGATGCATGCGATGCGCAAATCCATCGTTCCAGCACGCAGCCTGAGAGCTTGAAAAGCCTCGAAACGTGCCGCGGCCTCGGTGTCCCAGGGCAGCATGGAATAGTCGGCTAGGCAGAGCACGACGGCAGCCAGTTGGTCGTAGGCCCATATTTGCTGCCCGGCAGTTTTTGCGGAGGCGACCTTCGCCAGCCAGCCACGCAGTGTTTCATCCGCTGTGATGATGGTGGTGGCAAAGTCCCCGCCTGACTGCTCCATCCGCTGCCTCAATCGCTCCCCGGTCGTAGTCTCCGGCCTCCAGGCCAGCTCACGGAAATGATTGGTGTCGAACAGGTAAAGCACGGCTCAAACCTCTTGCTGTGCTTTCCTCCATGCCTCGCCCAGTGCCCAGGCATCCTTGGCATCCGATGTATGATCGATGCGGCCTGCCGCCTTGCGCCAATCTTTGATCGGCAATGCCTCACGTTTTTGTCTAGCCCGCTTCACGTCCACGAGGTTTGGCGAGACGACTGTGGCAGTGGATGCTGTTAGAGTGACTGGCATGGAGCAAGATGTTCCCGCAGACCTTGACGGTCAACCTTTGACTTCGAGATGGCAACCTCACCGCTGGCACTTCGGGCAGAAGAATGTCGATCTCTGGCCGAGGACGATCTTCTTTACCTTGGCACCGCAGGCGCGGCAAGATTCGCCAGCGCGGTCATACACGCGGAGGGTCTGCTGGAAGTAGCCGGGCTCGCCTTTTTCATTGAGGAAATCCCGCAGCGTGGTGCCACCCATCTCGATGGAGGCGGCGAGCACCTCGCGAATGGCGGCGACGAGCTTTTCGAGGCGTGGCAGGCTCACTCTCCCGGCCGGTTTGCGGGGATCAATGCCCGCCATGAAGAGCGACTCGCTGGCATAGATATTCCCCACACCCACCACGACATGCGCATCCATGATGACGAGCTTGATGGCGGCCGTTTTGCCAGCGCAGGCGGCTTGGAGTTGTTTCGCCGAGAAATGAGACCCGAGCGGCTCGGGGCCGAGATCACAGAGGAGTTTGTGCTTATGCGGATCACCCTCAATGAGCAGCGCGGCACCAAAACGACGTGGGTCATGCAGGCGAAGCTGCTTTCCACTATCCATCGTCAGCGCAAAGTGATCATGCTTCCGCCAAGGCGTCTCTGGCGGCACGATGCGCAGGCTTCCAGACATGCCAAGATGCAGCAGCAGCGTGCCTTTGGCGGTTTGAAAGAGCAGATACTTCGCCCGCCGCTCACCCGCCATGATGCGCTGTCCTTCGAGATCATGAATGGCATCCGGCACGGGCCAGCGGAGGCGCTTATCCCGCACGATCACCTCCGTGATACGGTGACGGATCAGATGCGGAGAGACGCCGCGGAGAGTGGTTTCGACTTCAGGAAGCTCAGGCATGGAAACAGGCAAAAAAATCACCAGCGCGTGCGGTCGAGACTGCGGTAGGCGATGGCTTCAAAAACGTGATTTTCCTCGATGCGGTCGTTTCCGGCCAGATCAGCCATCGTGCGGGCCACCTTCAGGATGCGGTCATGCGCACGGGCGCTGAAATTCATGTCCGCCATCGCATGTTCGAGCATCGCAGCGGCCTGCTGGCCGAACTCGCAGTGCTTTTTCAGCAATCGTGGCGTCATCGCGCTGTTCGTATGGATGCCAGGGCTCTTCGCGAAGCGTTCACGCTGGATGGCGCGAGCCATTTCCACCCGCTGGCGAATCGTTTGTGAGGACTCACCGCTCTCGCTCGATGAAAGCGCTTTGTATTCCACCAGCGGCACCTCGATGTGAAGATCAATGCGATCCAAAAGCGGGCCGCTGATGCGCTGGCGATACTTTTGGATCATCGGCGGGCTGCATCGGCACTCGCGTTTCAGATCCCCGAAGAAGCCGCAGGGGCAGGGATTCATCGCCGCCACGAGCATGAACTGCGCGGGAAAGGTCATCGTGCCCGCCGCACGAGAGATGGTGACTTTCCCATCCTCCAAGGGCTGACGCAGCACCTCCAGCGTGCTGCGGCGGAATTCCGGCAATTCATCGAGAAACAACACGCCATGATGCGCCAGCGAAACCTCGCCCGGCCCCGGATTCGTGCCACCGCCAAGCAATCCGGCATCACTGATCGTGTGATGCGGCGAGCGAAAAGGCCGCGTGGCGATGAAGGCATTCGTCTCACTGAGCAAACCGGCCGCGCTGTGGATCTTCGTCGTCTCGATGGCCTCCTCCTCACGCATCGCCGGCATGATCGTGGCGATGCGTTTGGCGATCATCGACTTCCCCGTGCCAGGCGGGCCAATCATGAGGATGTTATGCCCACCTGCCACCGCCACCTCGATGGCTCGTTTCGCATCGCCCTGGCTTTTCACATCGGCAAAGTCGATCTCGTAATGCGAGACCGCCGCGAAGAACTCCGCCGCGCGGCAGGGTTCCGGCGCGATGTCAAAGTCGCTTTTGAGGAATTCGACCGCTTCACGCAGATTCGCCACGCCGATGATGTCGATGCCAGAAACCACGCTCGCCTCCAAGGCAGCACGTTTGGGCACGAGCAGGCGTTTGCGGCCCTTCGCACGAGCTTCGAGCGCCACGGCCAAAAGACCACGCACCGGCCTGAGCTCGCCATTCAGAGCCAGTTCACCGATCATCGCCGTTTCGCTGAGCACTGGGATCGGAATGCGCGACCGATGCGCAATCAAAGAGATAGCGATGGGCAGATCAAAGCCCGGCCCTTCCTTCTTCAAATCCGCTGGAGCCAGGTTCACCGTCGTCACGCCCTCATTCATCGCAAAGCCGCTGCTCTGAATCGCCGCGCTCACCCGCTCGCGACTTTCCTTCACCGAAGCATCCGGCAGCCCCACGATCATCATCTTCGGATTCCCGCCGCCGTCGTGGGACTCGATCTCGATTTCGACGGCGTTCACGCCAGAGAGTGTAGCTGAATAGGTGCGTGCGACCATGTGTGGCGATTATTCAGGAGCCGCGCCGTCCTGCAAGAAGGCATTTTAGCTTCTCGGTGCCACAATCGCGGCCCCGCCAATTCGCCATCATGATGCAAAAACAAGAGCGCCACCGCATTCCCGCGCCATGATTCCACCCTCATGAGTATCGGCACCAAAAATCGTCTGAATCAATCGAGTAGCACCTGCAAGGCGCATCTGCGTGAGCAGCACCCTCAGGAGTTGGCTCTTGTGGAGGAATTCATCGCGGAGATCGAAGGCTCAGGAAAGAACCACGATGCAACGAAGTGGAACCAGTTCACGGATGCGAAGCGCAGCACGGCGGAGATGCTCGAGCGCGTGGATGCGGCTTTTGATGCTTGGATGAATCCCTGACGAACTCAGGCAGAGGTAGCGCCGCCCTCGGTTCTGAGTGTAACGCACTGATTGACGCCCCGCGCCGCCTCCGCATCCTCGCGGGGCATGCGCGATCCTCGGCTCTCCTCCCAGCTCCTCATCGAAACCTACTACGAAACCTTCAACGGCGGTGACCGCGAGGCGTTCCTCGATCGGCTCGCCGATGACGTGGTGCACGACATCAATCAAGGCGGCTGTGAAGTGGGCAAGGAAGCCTTCCGCGCCTTTCTCCAGCGCATGGATCGCTGCTACAGCGAGCAGGTGGTGGAGCTTGTCTGCTTTGCCAGCGAGGATGGAAAACGCGGCGCGGCGGAGTTCGTCATCGTAGGCGAGTATCTCTCGACGGATGACGGGCTTCCTCCTGCCACCGGGCAGCGCTACCGGCTGCCGGTGGGCGCCTTCTTCGAGATCGAAAACGACCGCGTGAAACGCATCACGAACTACTACAACCTCCAGGACTGGCTGCGCCAAGTGGGCGCGGCTTGAGCAGCCTCCATCCCCTTCCCCGCCATGAATCCCACGCAGCGTGTCAAAAAGCCCTCCTCGATCACGGTGGGTGATTTTTTCCAAAACAACCGCGAGGAGCTGCGCCTGCGCCTCATCGGGAAGGACGTGGGCTTTGACCGCAAGATCAGCGAACCCTCCGTGAACCGCCCCGGCCTGCTGCTGGCCGGTTTTGACACTTACTTCGCCTACAAGCGCGTGCAGGTCTTTGGCAATTCGGAGCACTCCTACCTCGAAGGCCTCGATCCGGGCCTCCGCGCCTCCCGCTTCAGCAAGCTCTGCACGCAGGAGATCCCCTGCATCGTCATCGCCCGTGGTCATCGCATCGAGGACGAACTCGTCGAGATCGCCAATGCCGCCGGCATCTCCGTTTTCCAGACGAGCATGGCCACGATGAAATTCCTCAACGCCGCCACCATCCGCCTCGAATGGGCCTTTTCCCCCAGCCAAAACCTTCACGGCTGCATGGTGGATGTGCAGGGCATCGGCGTCCTCGTCGAAGGCGAGAGCGGCAGCGGGAAAAGCGAGAGCGTGATCGGCCTGCTGCAACGCGGTGCGGCCCTCGTAGCCGATGATGTGGTGAAACTCCGCGTCATGGAGGACCGCGAAATCGTCGCCACGGCACCGGAAAACCTCCGTGGCATGATTGAAATCCGCGGCCTGGGGGTGCTGAACGTCACCGCCCTCTTCGGTGTGGGTGCCCTGCGCCTCAGCAAGCGTCTCGATCTCATCGTCACCCTCGTCCACGGCCAGAAAACGGAGGATCTGGAACGTGTGGGCACCGCCACGGCGGTTCGCCCCGTGATGGGCCTGGATATTCCCCACGTCACCCTGCCTCTTGCTCCCGGTCGCGATGTGGCCGCCCTCATCGAGTTGGCCGCCATGAACTACAAGCTCCGCGCCTTTGGCTACAACAGCGCGGTGGAGTTTGACCAAAGGCTGTTGCAAAAGATCACAAACAACCAATTAGGTTAACTCTACTCCCGCCACCTTCACCAACCTCCCGCACCGCATGAGCCTCGAAAAAGCACTCACGATCCGCAACAAGATGGGCATGCATGCCCGTCCCGCCGCGCAGTTCGTGAAACGGGCCGGTAAATACCAGTGTGATGTGTGGGTGGAAAAAGACGACGAATCCGTGAACGGCAAAAGCATCATGGGCCTCATGATGCTGGCCGCCGGCAAAGGAGAGACCATCAAGGTCATCACCGATGGGGCCGATGCCGAGGCAGCCATGACTGACCTCGAAGAACTGGTGAGTAGCGGCTTTGGTGATGTGGAGTGATCCAGCCAAGCCGATTGACGATTGATGAACAACGATTGCTGATTGTTGAAGTGGCTTCGCCCACCGCGTCAGCGCCCTCAACAATCAACAATCCTCAATCAGCAATCGTCAATCCCTCCCCGCTCAGGAAAAGCTCCCCTCGCGGATAAACCTCACTGCCGCCTCCAGCACCTTCGGCCGCCACATGATCCAGGTGTGCCCGGCGGGCAGCACGAGAAAATCCTTCAGCCCGCCGATGCGTCCGCCTTCCACCGTCACCACGCCATCGGATGCTCCATCCAGCCATTGACGAAAGAACGGAAGATTCGCCTCATCTCCCATGATGACACCGGTTTCGACCTTCACCGCACCGAGGCGCTTGGGCGTGGCATTTTCATCCGTGCGCAACTCTTGCAGCACCGGCCCCATGATTTTCTTCGCCACGATCCAATCGCCGAGCTTATCCGCGATCTCGCTGCCGTTGTTCGGCGGGGCCAGCAGCACGGCGCGGCCCACGGGCAGCTTTCCCGCATGCAAAGCGGCCCAGGCACGAAACACGATGCCGCCGAGCGAGTGCGTGACGAAATGCAGTTTTTCCACGCCAGGCCTCGAAGCGATCTTTTCGAGTGCCGGAGCCACAAAATCCCTCACCGCGTCCTCCACGCCGATTTTCCGAGAAGGATACGAGACATAGGCCACACGATAGCCGGCATTCTTGAACCATAAACCGGCTCCCAGCATGCTCCTCGGCGTGCGGGCAAGCCCATGGAGCATCACGACGATTTCGGCGGAAGGATTGGCGGCAGGCATCTTGGGGCCGAATCTGGCACAACAATCGCGTCTGGACGAAAGGAACTTCACACAGCTACACTCAGCCGCATGAAAATCGCCCGCGCCTTCCTCCTTGCCACCGTCTCGCTATTCCTCGTCTCCTGCGCAGGCATCGTTACCCATCGCTCGCCGCCGGGTGTCACCGTCGATCTCGTGCCGCAGGGCATGTATGCACGCCGCATCCACCGCCCGATGAATCCTGCCTTCATCACCATTCATGCCACGGAGAACCGCTCGCGTGGTGCTGGAGCCTATTCGCATGCGCAGATGCTCAAACGCGGCTCCCTCAAAGGTCAACACAACGCCATCGGCTACATCGGCTGGCATTTCACCGTGGATGACCACTCTACCTATCAAAGCCTGCCCACCAACGAACGCGGCGAACACGCCGACTACGACGGCCAGGGCAATCGCAGCTCCATCGGCATCGAGATGTGCGAAAACCGTGGCAATGACCGCGCACGCACGCTCGACCGCACCGCGCGGCTCACCGCCTGGCTCATCAAAGAGCATGGCATCCCGCTCAGCCATGTAGTCCCGCACATGCACTGGCGCATGATCCGCCACGACGACCACCG
Organism: Verrucomicrobiaceae bacterium; assembly: GCA_040381795.1. Classification (GTDB taxonomy): domain Bacteria; phylum Verrucomicrobiota; class Verrucomicrobiia; order Verrucomicrobiales; family Verrucomicrobiaceae; genus Prosthecobacter. The sequence continues at coordinate 13,904 of JBEIGR010000028.1, forward strand.
CGACCTCGGCCACAAAAAGTGCCCGCACTTCCTCCTCGATAACGGCCGCCTCGGCTCGAAATGGAACGCCTTCCTAGCGAAGGTGGAAGCCTACCGCCGCGCTTTGTGAGGGTGCCCCACCTACTTCTTCGCCCGCACCTTGATCTCCACACGGCGGTTCATACCCTGCTGCTCCACGGTGCCATTCACATCCACGATGGGCTTTGATTTACCCATACCCATGGCGCGGATACGGTCATTGCCGAGGCCAAGAGATTCCTGGAGCCACAAAACCACCGCTTGAGCGCGGCGCATGCTCAGTGCCAGATTGAATTCCTCGCCGCCAAAACTGTCCGTGTGCCCCTCGATGATGAAAAGGGAGTCCGGGTTCTTTTGAATGAGGAAGCCGAGTTTCATCAGGCTGAGGCGGGCACCTTCCGCGAGCTGGTCGCTGCCATATTCAAAGAGCAGATCCGTGGGCATCAGAATGGGTGCCGTGCTGCCGCCCACCTTGCCACCGCTGCCGCTGAGCAGTTCATCGAGATTGCTAAAGCCTTTCACCTTCGCACTGGCGGCGGTGGCCGTGCCCTGGCTTTTCACGGCATCGAGCAGACCAGTATCCATCTCACCACCGGGACCGGGATCGAGAGCGCCGGAATCGAGAAGCATCTGCTTTTCCGATACGGGCTTCATCAGCACCTCGCGCTTCACACTGGCCATCTCCGCCGCCAAATCCGGCGTGGCCATGCTCTGAGGTGCGGCGAGCAGTTTGGCCAGTTCGCTGGTTTGCGGAGCGCCTGGATTTCCATCACCCGGATCGTTCTTGCGGATGAAATTGGTGATCTCCTTCACATTCGGCGTGAGGTCGATCTCTTGATTCGGTGCCAGCTCCTGGAGCTTGTCGATCATGTCCAGGTTTGGCTCAAAAGCCTTCACATCAGGCAGATTGCCCGTCGTGGGCGTCACCGTCTCCGGGATGTGCTGGATGGCCTGCTGCTCGCGGAGGAGCTTTTCGGAGATGCGGACACGCTCCGGCAGCTTTCGCGGCACCGGCTTGTCATTCGCCGCCAGACCCAGCGTATCGAAACCCACATACAGCATCATATGAAACACCACGCTGAGGATCAGGGCAAACATCACCCACCACTTCAGCGCCCAATCATCACGCGAGCGATACACCGCACGCGGCGCGGTGGTCCATTCAGGCGGGTGGGTTAGGGTGGCCATTCAGGTAGGGGAGGATTTGAGGCGGAGGTTATCACTCCAGCCTGGAAATGCACGTCCCAAGTCGGAAATCCATTGGGACTCGAAGGAGTGCGGGAGCGTTAGAGTGGTGAAAACCCCATCACTCCAATTCTCTATCACTCCACGACTCCAGATTCCGTTCCGAAAATAGACCGTGACATCGCTGGCTCGCCCCTCGTATCCTCTCCGCACACACCACCCATCCCATGAACCGCCGCATTTTCCTGACCACCACCGCTTCCACCGCCGCCGCCACACTGCTCGTCCCCGCCAGCAGCCATGCCGCCCTCGATTTGACCCAAGCTGCCCTGCCCTATGCCCCCGAGGCGCTGGAGCCACACATTGATGCCGTCACCATGGGCATCCACCATGGCAAACACCACGCCGCCTATGTCAAAAACCTCGGCGATACTCTCAAGGCCGCCAGCGTGGCTCAAACCGATCCCCTGACCATCATCTCCGATCTCTCCGCCGTGCCCGAGGCCCAGCGCATGCTCGTCCGCAACAACGGCGGCGGCCATGTGAATCACACCTGGTTCTGGAACTGGATGGCCCCCGCCGGCAGCGGCCCGAAAGGCCCCGAAGGCAAACTCGGCGAAGCCATCCAGAGCACCTTTGGCAGCATCGACGACTTCAAAAAACTCTTCGGCGAGGCTGGCACCAAGCGCTTCGGCTCCGGCTGGGCCTGGCTCATCGTCACCAAGGACGGCAAACTCAAAGTCACCTCCACGCCCAATCAGGACAACCCGCTCATGAAAGGCATCGTCGCCGATGAAGACCTCGGCACGCCCATCCTCGGCCTCGATGTTTGGGAGCACGCCTATTACCTCAAATATCAAAACAAGCGCCCCGACTACATCGCCGCCTGGTGGAACGTGGTGAACTGGGAGCAGGTCGCAAAAGGCTTCGACGCAGCCAAAGCCTAAGGCTACCGCACCTCTCACGCCCATGACCGGTCTCATCGAGGTCAAGCTCACGGAATTGAACCAGCTCTTCAATTCCATGGACCCCTCCCCCTTCCATGAGAGGGATCTCGATCGAGAGGCGGAGGCATTCATCGTCAGTTGGGCACAGGAGCATCCGAAGCAGCATGATTTGAAGCTCGTCGTGCATCTCGCCCGCCGGCCGGAAGGCATCGCTGATCCGCAAAAGCTCACGCAGGAGTCCATCGAGCACTACTTTGAGTACCGTGCCCAGATGATCCTGCGCGATCTCAAGCGCCTCATGCGGGAAGGCCGCGCCTCCCTGCTCATCGGACTGCTTTTCCTCATCGCCTGCCAGATCACCGCCACGCTGCTCACACCTTCAGCGGCTCATTGGCAGGCTGTTGTCCGCGAAGGCCTCACCATCATCGGCTGGGTAGCCATGTGGAAGCCTCTCGACATCTATCTCTACCGCTGGTGGCCGCTGCTAGCCCTCCGTCGTCTCTATCAAAAGCTCGCTCAAATGCCCGTCGAGGTCCGCTGCGCCGCTTAGTTTACCATTCTTAGTTCCTCCATTCTCAGTCCCACCATCTCCCCACCATGAAAAACCTGCTCATCGCCCTCACCCTCCTCTCCACCGCCGCCTTCGCCGCCGATCCGGTGAAGCACGTCCAATCCGCCGAAGCCGCCACGATCATCGCCGAAGGCAAAACCGTCATCGTCGATGTGCGCACCGCGGAAGAGTTCAAAGACGGCCACATCAAAGGGGCCAAGAACATCGACGTCATGTCTGACGACTTCGAAGCGCAACTCGCCAAACTCGATAAATCCCAGCCCACGCTCGTCCACTGCCAGGCCGGTGGCCGCAGCTCCCGCGCCCTGAAAACCTTCGAAAAGCTCGGTTTCACCCAGGTCATCCACCTCGATGACGGCTTTGGCGGCTGGGAGGCAGCGGGAAAACCCGTCGAGAAATAGGCGCCGCGACTTCTGGCCCGCTCTGAGAATTCCAGAAAATCAAACTTTGAGCCATTAGCGCGACGAGGAGCAAAATTCGCCTCACTTTTTGTGAAACGGAAACGCCCCTCCCTCGTTTAAGGCGGCCTCAGGTGCAGGCTTTGCCACAAAACAACCCCCGCGCCGAACTCACAACCCAACAAAGACACATCGAAATGAAAGCACTCACCACCACCCTCGCTCTCCTCGCCATCGCTGGCCTTGTCAACGCCGCTGAAGGCGACGCCAAGAAGCCCGAAGGCGGCAAGAAGAAGGCCCCACCGAGCCCCGAGGCCATGCTGAAGAACCTCGACAAGGACGGCAACGGCTCCATCTCCAAGGAAGAGTTTCTTGCCTCCCCTCAGGCCAAGAAAGACAGCGCCAAGGCTGAAGAGCGCTTCGGCAAGATGGACAAGGACAAAAACGGCTCCCTGTCCCTCGAAGAACTGACCCCCAAGAAGAAGAAATAATCTTCCGCCCCTCCAGGCTTTTCACGCCGCGTTCGCCTCAGCGAGCGCGGCGTTTTTTGTGCCCACATCTCACGCCACCCACTCAAAAAAGCCCATCGCCTCCAACTCGGCACGCAGTCGATCTTTTTGATCGCTGCTCAGCGCCGCATTCGGCAACCTTGGCGGCCCCACCGCCACGCCCAGCATCTCCATCACCGCCTTTGCCGCCCCCATGTAGCCGTAGTTCACCAGCGTGCTGATGATCCGCACCCCGCGAAACTGCTCCTCACGAGCCGCCGCCAGATCATTCCTAGCAAACGCCTCCATCAAGCGAAGGTAAACCGGCGCAGCAAAGTTGAACCCGCTTCCCACCGCACCCTTCGCCCCCATCGCCAAAGCGCCGAGCATGTGCTCATCAAAACCAAACGGCACATCCCACGCCCCCTCATCTGCTCGCAGGCAGTATTGGTAGGCCATGAGGTCCGAGTTCGTGAATTTGATGCCCGCAAGGTTCGGGATGCGATCCTTGGCCTGACGCAAAAACTCCGGCATCGACTGGTTTAGACCCGTCAACACCGGGATGTCGTAATAGTAAAACGGCGTCTCAGGAGCCGCCGAAGCGATCTGCCCTATCGTCTCCACCAGCATGCCCACATCACGCGGCTTGAAATACATCGGCGCGATCGCGGCGATGGCCGTTGCGCCGAGATCCTCCGCCTGCTCGGCCAGATCTTTGGCATCCGAGAGACAATTCGACCCCACATGCACGATCACCCGCATCGGCGTCCCTTTCACCACCGCCATCCAAAATTTCGCCAGCAGATGCCTCTCTTCAAAAGTCAGCGAGTGACTCTCCCCCGTGCTGCCGCCGATAAACACCTGCGTCACGCCCTTCGAGAGCAAAAAAGCCGCCTGCTTCTCCACCTCATCCAGATTCAACGAGCCATCCTCGTGAAAGGGCGTGTGTGTGGCAGTGACCAGACCGTGAAGGCGGCGAGCATCAGGAAGATTCAGCATGCGGCGTGCATCACGCGGGACCGCCCGCCTGGCAAACTCATTATCCTTCGTGTGGATTTTCGCTTGGCAGCATCTCGCCACGAAAAAACTCTCCGTCATGCCGCCGATGCAGATCATCCGCCGTCCACAT
>JBEIGR010000029.1:0-18493 GCA_040381795.1 Verrucomicrobiaceae bacterium
AGCTCAAATCGCAGATCAAAACCACGCTCATCGCCGACTGGCTTTCCAAACTCCCGTCGGCCTCAGAACAACCAAGAACGAAGAACCAAAAACAAGGAACTCCAACCTTCACCTTCCACGGCCTCCCCCACACCCCGCCCGGCGAATTCACCCTCGCCGAAAACAACCTCCGCATCCATCCCGGCGGCTACCTCTCCAGCCCGCTCTCCCCAAAAGACCGCGCCTTCCTCTTCACCGACCGCTTCAAAAATCCCGGTGGCACCCTCTGGTTCCGCATCGCTGGGAACGGCGGTGTGAAAGCCAAATACGTCGTCCAAAACTACCCCCGCACCGGCACCATCCACAAAGCCGTCGAACTCAAAGAGCCCAAGCACGAAACCCTCGGCTGGCGCAGCCTCGACCTCGACTTCTGGAAGGACGACGAAATCTTCCTTCAGCTCACCACCGCCGCCGACATGCCTGCGGAATACAAAGCAGACGCCCCATCGTGGTTCATCCTCACCGACGCCGTCATCACGAAGGACGCGAAGCCACCAGGAGCGCGGACGCCCTCGTCCGCATCCCCGTCTCAACTCATCAGCGCTTGGCAATCCAACACCCTTACCGATGCCGACGCCGAAGCCCTCGACGCCCTCATCCAGTCCAAAAAAATCCCCCTCGACTCCATCACGTCACTGCTCAAACGCTACCGCGACCTCGAAGCCAAGCTCCCGCTTCCCACCCGCGTCCCCGGCGTGATCGAGGCCGACGCCAAAGACGCACCGCTCTTCGTCCGTGGCGATCACAAACAGCCCGCTGAGATCGTCCCACGCCGATTCCTCGATGCGCTCGATCCCACGCCCTTCGACACCAGCGGCAGCGGTCGCCTCCAACTCGCCGAGCGTATGGCGGACATGAAAAACAACCCGCTCACCGCCCGCGTCATCGTGAACCGCCTCTGGCATCACATCTTTGGCCGCGGCATCGTCGCCACGACCGACAATTTCGGCAAGCTCGGCGATTTGCCCACGCACCCTGAGTTACTCGACTTCCTCGCCCAGCGCTTCATCGACAGCGGCGGCTCCATCAAAGAGATGGTGAAGCTCATTGTGTCATCGAAGGCGTTTCAGAGAAGCGCTCAGTCCTCAGAACTCAGCACTCAAAAAGATCCGGAGAACAAACTCCTTAGCCATTGGAGCATGCGTCGCCTCGAAGCCGAGGCCATTCGTGATTCCATCGTCACGCTGTCCGGCAGGCTCGATACCACACTCTACGGCGAATCCGTCGGCAGCGGTGAGCCACGACGCAGCATCTACGTCAAAGTCATCCGCAACGCCCTCGACCCGTTTCTCACGACCTTTGACTTGCCCGTCCCTTTCAGTGCCCGTGGCAAACGCGACACCACCAACGTCCCCGCGCAATCCCTCACGCTTCTCAACGACAGCAAAGTCATCGACTGGTCTCGCAGTTGGGCTTTACGCAGCGCCGATGCCAGAGACGAAGTTCGCATCCGCCAAATGTTCCGCCAGGCCTACTCCCGCGAAGCCAGCGACGACGAAGTGAAGCAAAGCCTCGCCTACCTCGCAACGCTCCAGCAGGAAAGCAGCCTGCAAGCACGCGAACTTTCCCAGCAGGAAGAAAAGATCACCGCATTGAACCGCCAGATCACGGCGATTCTCGATCCCGCACGCACGAAGCTCCAAGCCGAGCGCAAACTCCCCATCGCGCCCTCCGACCTGCCTGAAGCTCTCGCCGAATGGACCTTCGACAAGGATTTGAGCGATACCAAGGGTCGTATGAACCTCGAACTCGTCGGCGCTGCCCGCATCGAAAACGGCGCCCTCATCCTCGATGGCAAATCCATGGCCAAATCCGGCTCCTTGACGAAAAAACTCACCGCCAAGACCCTTGAAGCCTGGGTCATGCTCGACAACCTCACCCAACGCGGCGGCGGCTTACTCACCGTGCAGGGCAAGGACGGCGTCCTCTTTGACTCCATCGTCTTTGCCGAGAAAACACCCGCTCATTGGGTCGCTGGCAGCAACTTCTTCGAGCGCAGCGAACTCTTCGAAGGCCCCGCCGAAACCGAAGCCGCCACACGCCCCGTGCACGTCGCCGTCGTCTATCAAGCCGATGGCACCATTCGCGGCTACCGCGATGGCCAACCCTACGGCCGCACCTACCGCAAAGCCCCCGGTGCCACCTTCGAACCCAACGAGAGCCAGATCCTCCTCGGCTGCCGCCACGCCAAACCCAGCGGCAACCATGGCCTCCGCGGCCGCATCTACCGCGCCCGCCTCTACGACCGCGCTTTGACGCCCGAAGACATCGCCAAGACCGCCCGGATCGAATCCACAACGATCACCGAAGCCGACATCCTCGCCACACTCACCATTGAGCAGCGCACTCAACTGACACGCCTTCAATCGCAACGCGATCTGCTCACCAAAACACTCGAATCCACCCGCAGCACCGCCGCAGGCACTGATCCTGTGCTTCAAGCTTGGGCTAGCCTCGCGCAGTCCCTGATCAACCTGAAGGAGTTCATTTACTTGCAATGATCACGCCCTCAAACATCGCGGCAGCGTCCTGGAGTGCGCCGGCCCTCCGGCGCTTTCGAACGTCCATAGGCCTCCGCAAAGCTCCAAAGGGCTGGAGCGCTCCAAGACGCTCACGCGCACACGAGAGAACCTCACCACTCAAACTTCACCGGAAAGTCCGGGCAGAGCTTCGAGGTCGTCGCCTTGGGCACATCATGCCTGTAGAAGGTCATGTTCCCGTCCTCGTCGCAAAACCAGACTTCCTCTGCTCCACGAGCAAAGTAGAGCTGCATCTTGCCCATCATCTCGACTACGCTGTTGGAATAGGAACGAACTTCGACGCAAATCTCCGGCGCGATGGGCATGGTGTAAGCCCGGCGATATGGCCGCAGACGATCCGTGGAAACCCAGGATACATCAGAAACCTTCACACCATCGTTGGTCTCCACCGCGCAACTCAGGATGCATCTTCCCGCGGAAAGGTGTCTCAGGAGCAAGGAGCCAATCTCAGCTTGCAGACCACCTTGCCAATTCTCACGCGGACTCAGAATGATCTGACCAAACCCGTTGGTTTCGACCTTGTCGGGCAGATCTTCCAAGCTGCGATCTTCGCAGATGTCTTTCCAAGTGCGCATGGCCAAGCAATGCATCCCCGACCGCTTTCCCGCAACATTCAATTCTCGCTCTCATGAAAGCGTTCCCAACCATCGCGACAGCGTCCTGGAGTGCGCCGGTCCTCCGGCGCTTTCGAACGTCCCAAGACCTCCGCAAAGCTCCAGAGGGCACGAGCACTCCAAAACGCTCACGCGACATAAGCTACCTTTAGAACACTATGCGCCGACGTTCCCAACCCACATGGAATGAATTCGATTCGGAGACCGATGGCTTCGAGCGCTTCTACTATGTCTTTGACCAAGACGTCGAAGTCGAATGGGGACGGTCCGGCTTCGATGCACTCAATGACGGCAGAAAAATGGCAATTCGGTTCTATTGGTTTACTGCGGAACTCAACAACGGCGGTCTGGAACAATACTTCTGGAACTCCAGCGGTGACTTTGCAGCGGATCAGATAGCTGACTTTAGAACAATTGGCTGCGATCAGTATGCAGACCTTTTGCAGACATGCTCTCAACAGCTTTTCAACTCGGACATCCCTTCTCAGAATGGTGATGAACGCCGAACAAAAATCCAAGACCATTACAAAAGCGATGCCGCCAGAACGGACGAATTGAAGGCGGAATCACGTCTCTTTGACGATGCGCAACAATCACTAGCGGCTGCCTTAGCGGCATGGTTTCGAACTCACCCGGAATACTTCACAAACCTCTCATGAACGCTTCAGCCACTTCTCGTAGATTCGACTGGCAGTCGAATCCGAATCACCCAGCGGCTTCGATTGCCAATCGAAGCTACAGCCGTCGCCACCTCCTCTCCCGCGCCTCCACCGGCTTCGGCATGGCCGCTCTCGCTGGCCTCATGCAGGAAGAATCTCAAGCCGCGCTTGTGAATCGAGCCAAGCGTTTCGCCCCAAAAGCTCGCAGCGTCATCTTCCTCTACATGAGTGGTGGCGTGTCCCACGTCGATTCATTCGATCACAAGCCCATGCTCAAGAAGTTCGAAGGCAAACCGATGCCGGGAGCCGTCAAAAAGACGCAGTTCAACAACAACGGCACCGTTCAGCCATCGCACTGGGATTTTAAACGCTACGGGCAGTCGGGCATTGAAGTGAGCGATCTCTTTCCGCAAATCGGCGGTGTGGCGGATGACCTCTGCATGATCCGCAGCATGACCGCTAAATTCAGCGAGCATGCGCAAGGGAACTTCTTCATGCACACCGGCTTTCCCTTCCTCGGCTTCCCCAGCGCCGGAGCATGGACAAGCTACGGCCTCGGCACCGAGTCACGCGACCTCCCCGGCTATGTCGTGCTCCAAAGCGGCGGCGCAGCCACACCGCATGGCGGAGTGGGTTTGTTCAGCAACGGCTTCCTGCCAGCGCAGCATCAGGCCAGCGTCGTGAAAGCCGATGAAGCCGAAGCCGTGGCCAACATCCGCCCGCGCCAACCGCATGACATGCAGCGCAAGCAACTCGACTTCATTGGCGCGATGGACAAACGCTTCGCCAGCACCACGCAGCACGACATGCACGTCGAGGCTGCCATTTCGAACTACGAGATGGCCTGGCGCATGCAAGCCGCCGTCCCCGACCTTTGCGACATCTCCGGCGAGACCGAAGCGACCAAAAAACTCTACGGTCTAGACGATCCCGAGCCGAAAAAAGCCGCCTACGCTCGCCAATGCCTGCTCGCTCGGCGACTCGTCGAACGCGGCGTACGCTTCATCGAACTCAGCACACTGGCTTACAACCTCGGCGGCGGCAACGGGGCCAATCCCTGGGACCACCACGGTGCGATCAAAGAAGGCCACGGCAAGATGGCCAACCAGATCGACCAACCCATCGCCGCGCTCATCAAAGACCTCCGCTCACGCGGCCTGCTCGACAGCACGCTGCTCGTCTGGGCCGGCGAATTCGGCCGCACGCCCTTCGCTCAAGGCACCAACGGCCGCGATCACAACCCCTACGGCTTCACCGTCTGGATGGCCGGCGGCGGCATCAAAGGCGGACACGTCTATGGCTCCACCGACGAATTCGGCTACAACGCCACCGAGAACGTCTGCACCGTCTATGACATGTGGGCCACCGTGCTTCATCAAATGGGCATCGACCACGAACAACTCACCTACCGCTTCAGCGGCCGCGATCTTCGACTCACGGATGTGCATGGGAATGTGCTACGGGACATCATTGCGTGATGAATACCTCGCTCACCCGCCGCCACATTCTTTCCAGCGCCTCCACGGGTTTTGGAATGGCGGCGTTGGCAGGCTTGATGCAAGCGGAGACGCCGATGGCGCATCGGGCGAGGCGTTTTGCGCCGAAGGCACGCAGCGTGATCTTTTGCTACATGAGCGGCGGCGTGTCGCACATCGACTCGTTTGATCCGAAGCCACTGCTCGAAAAATACGCGGGCCAGCCGATGCCAGGCGAGGTGAAGAAGACGCAGTTCAACAACAACGGCACCGTCCAGCCCGCGCACTGGGCCTACCAGCGCCACGGCCAGTGCGGCATGCCGGTGAGCGACCTCTTTCCGCACATGGCCACGGTGGCGGACGAGCTGTGTGTGATCCGCAGCATGACGGCGAAGTTCAGCGAGCATGCGCAGGGCAATTTCTTCATGCACAGCGGCTTTCCCTTTGTCGGCTACCCCAGCGCCGGAGCGTGGGCCAGCTACGGCCTCGGCACCGAGTCGCGTGATCTTCCGGGCTATATCGTACTGCAAAGCGGCGGTGCGAGCGTGCCGCATGGCGGCGTCGGCTTGTTCAGCAATGGATACCTTCCCGCCCAGCATCAGGCCTCCATCATCAAGGTCGATGAAGCCGAAGCCGTGAAAAACATCCGCCCGCAGGAGCCTTTCGCCACGCAGCGCAAGCGTCTCGACTTCATCCGCGCGATGGACCAGCGCTTTGCCTCCACCGCACAGCACGACACGCATGTCGAAGCCGCCATCGCGAACTATGAACTCGCCTGGCGCATGCAATCCGCCGTCCCCGAGCTCTGCGACCTCTCGGGTGAATCCACCGCGACTCAAAAACTCTACGGCATCGACCAAACTGGCACCACCACTGCCTCCTACGGTCAGCAGTGCTTGCTCGCGCGTCGTTTGGTCGAGCGTGGCGTGCGTTTCATCGAGCTGAGCTGCCTGCCGCAGAAGATCGGAGCCGGACAAGGCCCCAACCCGTGGGATCAGCACGGGCAGATCAAAAAAGGCCACGGCAACATGGCCCGTCAGGTCGATCAGCCCATCGCCGCGCTCGTCAAAGACCTCAAATCACGCGGCCTACTCGACAGCACCCTCGTCGTCTGGGCTGGCGAGTTTGGCCGCACGCCTTTTGCCCAAGGCAGTGATGGCCGCGATCACAACCCCTATGGCTTCACGATCTGGATGGCCGGTGGCGGCGTCAAGCCCGGCCACATCTACGGTGCCACCGACGACTTCGGCTATCACGCCATCGAAAACGCCTGCACCGTCTATGACATGTGGGCCACCGTGCTGCACCTCATGGGCATCGACCACGAACTGCTCACCTATCACTTTAGTGGCCGCGATCTGCGGCTCACGGATGTGCATGGGAATGTCCTACGCGACATCATTGCGTAGCTTCGACGCCCAGATGCTTCACGAGGAAGGCCCACTCATCGGCGGTCTTCTCGATCATCTTGTTTAAAGCGGTGCCAGCACCATGACCGGCGCTGGTTTCGATGCGGATGAGAACCGGCGGACCGTCCTTAGCCTGGCTTTCCTGAAGGCGGGAACCGAATTTGAAGCTGTGCGCGGGCACCACACGGTCGTCGTGATCGCCGGTGAGCACGAGAGTCGCCGGATAGCGAGTGCCGGGCTTAAGATTGTGATAGGGCGAGTAGCTGAGCAGGGCTTTGAACTCCGCGCCATTCTCCACGCTGCCGTAATCGCTCCGCCAGCCCCAGCCGATGGTGAATTTCTCAAAGCGCAGCATGTCGAGCACGCCCACCGCAGGCAAGGCAGCGGCATACAATTCTGGCCGCTGGATCATGCAGGCACCCACGAGCAGGCCGCCATTGCTACCGCCCTGGATCGCGAGCTTGGCGCTACTCGTGTACTTGTTCGCGATGAGCCACTCTGCGGAGGCGGTGAAGTCATCGAAGACGTTCTGCTTGCCCAGCTTCACACCGGCCAGATGCCAGTCGCGGCCGTATTCGCCGCCGCCGCGCAGATTCGGCATGGCAAAGACACAGCCCATCTCCAGCCACACGGCTCGTGATACGGAAAACGACGGTGTGAGGCTGATGCTGAATCCACCGTAGCCATAAAGCAGCGTCGGATTCGAGCCGTCGAGCTTCAGCCCCTTCTTGTGAACGATGAACATCGGCACCTTCGTGCCATCCTTGCTGGTCACAAAAAACTGCTTCGTCTCAAAGGCTGCGCCATCAAATTTCACCTCCGGTTTCCGCCACAGCGTGCTGTCGCCGCTTTCCAGGTCCATACGATAGATCGAGCCGGGCTCCGTGAAGCTCGTGAAGGTGTAGAACGTGCTCGTGTCCGTGCGATGACCTCCAAAGCCACCCGCCGAGCCGATGCCGGGCAGCTTCACCTCGCGGATGAGCGTTCCATCCATGTCGAAGCACTTCACCTCGGTCTTCGCATCACGCAGATATTGGCAGAACATTTTACCGCCGACGGTGCTCACATTCTCCAGCAGCACTTTCGGCACCTCCGGCACGATCACGCGCCAGTTGCCTCGCTGCGGCTTGCGAATGTCGATCGCGATCACCTGATAGCAGGTGGCATTCAGATCGGTGTGGAAGTAAAAAATCGGGCCGACGTTGTCGATGAACTCATAACGGGCGTCGTAGTCATTCAACAGTTCCACCACCGGTGCCTCTGGAGCGATCTTTTTGTAGAAAAGTCGGTTCTTCGGCTCCGTGCCGAGCCAGACGGGAATGATGAGATATTCGCCATCCTCAGTGACATGACCGCCAAAGCCCCACTTCGGCTCGTCCTTGCGTTCATATACCAAAACATCCTCTTTCTGACTCGTGCCGAGCTTGTGGAAGTAAAGCTTATGAAACTCGTTTTTGGCCGTCAAAGCCGCTTCAGCCTTCGGTTCATCGTAACGGGCATAAAAGAAGCCGCTGCCATCTTTGAGCCATGAAATGCCGCTGAACTTCACCCAGCGGATCACATCATCGAGATCCTTGCCACTGGCGATGTCACGCAGGCGAATCGTATTCCAATCACTCCCCGCCTCCGAGACGCCATACGCGATAAGTTTGCCATCCTCACTGGCCTCGTAGTCGCTGAGTGAGGTGGTGCCATCCTTCGACATCGCATTCGGATCGAGCAGCAGCGCCGCTTTCTCCTCCAAAGACTCCGAGGTCATCAAAACAGGCTGGTTCTGCAACCCGCTGTTGTGCGAATAAAACCACCGCCCACCCCGCTCGAAGGGCATGCCAACGCGTTCGTAATTCCACAACTCCTTGAGCCGCGATTGTATCTCGGCTCGACGCGGCAGCTTTTCCAGATAGCCGAAGGTGACCTCGTTTTGAGCCTTCACCCATTGCTTGGTCTCCTCCGAATTGTCATCCTCTAGCCAGCGGTAGGGATCAGCAATCTTCACACCATGCAGCGTCTCCACGACCTCCTCCTTGCGGGTGGTCGGATAGGTCAACGAATCGGCGGCAAGGGCGGAGACAGTCATGGTGAGAAGGACGAAGGGGCGCATAAGCTGAAAGTCTCCGCCACTGGCGAGGACTTATCAACTCAGCGAATCCTTTGAAGGAGCAAAATCAAGCTTCGGGAGCCGCTGGCTCATCCGATGTCACCTCAGCCGAGGCTTCGGGAGCAGCGTCCGCCGTGCTTTCACCTTCCGCAGCCGGGGCTTCCTCCTCCTCGGAGATCACTGTGGCCACGTCTTGGATGGTTTCGCCTTCGTTCAAGGTCATGAGCTTCACACCTTGGGCATTGCGACCTGTTTCACGGATCTGGCTGACCTTGATGCGCACGCTTTGACCTTTGCTGGTCATGAGCATGAGCTCGTCGGTTTCCTTCACGGCGAGAGCAGCGACGACTTTACCGGTCTTCTCGGTGACATTCATTGTCGTGACTCCTTTGCCGCCGCGATTGGTGAGAAGACGGTATTCGACGAAGTGGGTACGTTTGCCGAGGCCGTTTTCGCTGACGACAAGCACCATGGCACCTTCTTCGTTCGTGAGGCAACTGACCAGGAAGTCGTCGGCATCCAGGGTGATACCACGAACGCCAGCGGTGTTGCGGCCGATGGGGCGCAGGTTCGGTGATTCAAGATCTTCGCCCGTCTCATGGAAACGAGCAAACATGCCCTCATGCGTGACGAGGCAGACTTCCTTCGTGCCATCGGTAAGCACCACATCGACGAGGTCGTTGCCTTCATCGAGCTTGATGGCGATGATGCCGTCCTTGCGGTAGTTTTTGAACTCTTCGAGGGCCGTTTTCTTCACCGTTCCGTCCTTCGTCGCGAAGAGCACATAACGGTCCGCAGCCCACATGGCGTCATCCTCGGCGCCTTGGGCCTTCAAGATTAGCACGGATGCGATTTTTTCCTCCGAGCGAAGATTCAGCACGTTTTTGATGCTGCGGCCTTTGCCGGTGCGAGTGGCCTGCGGGATCTGATACACGCGCTCGACATACATGCGGCCCGTGTTCGTGAAGAAGAGCAGGAAGTCGTGGAGCTGGGCGCTGAAGAGATGCTCGACGAAGTCGTCGGTGTCCTCCTCGCTCTGCGCCTCCCGCGTTTCCATGCCTTTGAGGCCTTTGCCACCGCGGCCTTGCAGGCGGTATTCGGCGGTGGGTGTGCGTTTGATGCTGCCCATGTGCGTCATGGTGACGATCGCGGCCTCGTTCGGGATGAGGTCTACGCTGTCGATGTCGCCGGAGACGGCTTCGATGCGGGTGAGGCGTGGCGTGGCGTGCTTGGCCTTGATGACGTTCAGCTCGTCTTTGATGATGGTGAGCACGCGTTGCTCGCTGGCGAGAATGTCGAGCAGGTCCTTGATGGTGGCGAGGATGGCGTCGTATTCGGCCTTCACCTTGTCACGCTCCATGCCGGTGAGCTGGTAGAGGCGGAGTTCGAGGATGTCATCGACCTGCTTGTCGGTGAAGACGTAGCGGCCGTCCTGGATGCTCGGTTGGCCGCGAATGAGCAAGCCGAGTTGCTCTGCGGTGGCGACGGGGAAGGTGTAGGCCTTCAATCCGGCACGGGCTTCGTCGCGGTTGCGGCTGTCACGGATGATCTTAATGAAATCATCGAGGCGGCTGAGAGCGAGGAGGAAGGCTTCGAGCTTCTCGGCCTGCACCTCGGCTTTGGCGAGCAGATATTTCGTGCGGCGGATGATGACCTCACGGCGGTGCTCGATGTAGCAGGCGATGGCGTCTTTGATGCCAAAGACACGCGGCCTGTTGCCGTCGATGGCGAGCATGTGAACGCTGAAGGAAGCCTCCAGCTCGGTGTGCTTATACAAATTGTTCAGCACCACCTGCGCCCGTGCATCCTTCTTCAAATCGACGACGAGACGCGAGTTCTCATCGGACTCATTTCGCACGCCGCTGATCTCGGGGATGATTTTTTCGTTCGCGAGCTCGGCGATCTTCTTTTCGAGCTCCGCACGGTTCACATTGTAGGGGATCTCGGTGATGATGATCTGCTCACGGTTGCCGTTTTCGACGATTTCCGCCTGACCACGAATGCGCACACTGCCGTGGCCGGTTTCCATGTAATCGCGGATGCCCATGGCACCCATGATGGTGCAGCCTGTGGGGAAATCTGGCCCTTTGACATGCGCCATGAGTTCCGGCGTGGTGATCGCGGGATTATCAATCTGCGCACAAACGGCATCGATGACCTCGCCGAGGTTGTGCGGCGGCATGTTTGTCGCCATACCGACAGCGATACCGGTGCCGCCATTGACGAGAAGGTTCGGAAACGCCGCCGGGAAAACCGTCGGCTCAGTGAGTCGTTCGTCGTAGTTCGGGACGAAATTGACCGTGTCCTTGTCCATGTCCTGCATCAAAGCGCCGCCGAGGTGCGTCATGCGGGCTTCCGTATAACGCATGGCGGCCGGAGGATCGCCTTCCACGCTGCCGAAGTTCCCCTGCGGATCGATCAAGGTCTCCCGCATGGCCCATTCCTGCCCCATGTGGACGAGGGTCGGGTAAATGACCGCCTCACCATGCGGATGGTAGTTACCGGAAGTGTCACCTGCGATCTTCGCGCACTTCACATGCTTCTTCGGCGGGTAGAGCGAAAGCTCATGCATTGCGTAAAGGATGCGCCGCTGGGAGGGTTTGAGGCCGTCTCGGACATCCGGCAGAGCGCGGGAGATGATCACGGACATGGAGTAGTCCAAGAACGAATTCTTGACCTCGTCAGCGACGGAGATGGGGCGTGTGTTGGAGTCTTGCATTGAGTTACGATTTCAAAGAGGTAGAGCGAGCGATTCGTGACGCAGTGCGTCACACATTGAAGATGACTTTCGATTCGAGAAGCAGTGCGTCTCGAAATGAGCAATGAGGCAATTGTGGACGCAACGCGTGCACAATCGACAGTTCACCACGATTGGGAGTGAAGATGGGTTTCCAGCACAATTTGGAACGCACTGCGTTCCATATAATACCAATGCAGTCTTGAGATACCCACTGGGCGGGCTGGATGACTTTGATTGAAGTGGAGCGATTGGGTTTCACAGAGAGTGTTATCGCTCGAAGTTGATGCCACAAAAGGGCGGCGAGGAGCGGAGTCCCTCGGTGGCCTCGGAAGTGTCCCGCAGAATGGCGGCCAGTTCGGCAGGCGTCTTGGTTTCCAGCAGTTCATTCCATTGCTGGAGCACCCAGTGATAACGCTGGTGGCGCTCGCTAGCGAGAAAACGGGCAACATAGCTTTTCGCGTCCTCAATGGCCTGCGGATGAGCCTCCACATAGTCGGCAACACGCACGTCTTGCTGATGCTGACGGGCCTTCATGGCCTCAATCTGCCGCCGCTTCTCTTCGCGAGCAGCCGCCATCATCTCCGGGGGAGGATTCCGGGGAAGACCAATGTTCGCGATGGAGGCGGGGAATGGCATATCAGACATCCAAATTCCGCACATTCAGCGCATTCTCTTCGATGAAGTGCTTTCGAGGCTCTACGACATCACCCATCAAAATGGTGAAGATGCGTTCGGCTTCGTGGGCGTTGGTTTCGTCGAGTTGGATGCGGAGCAGGGTGCGCTTGTTCGGGTCCATGGTGGTCTCGAAGAGCTGTTTGGCGTTCATTTCACCCAGACCCTTGAAGCGCTTGATCTCCATGCCGCGTTTGCCGATCTCCATGACCTTGTCGAGGATGCCGGGGATGCTGAAAACGGGGTGGACCTTGGCGTTGTCGCCATCGCCTTCAATGACTTCGAAGAGCGGCTTATCCTGGCTGCTGAAGTGATCGACATGCAGACCGAGATCGTCGAGCTGCTTGAAGCGAGCTTTCATGCCGTGGGCCTCGTGAACCTCAATCAAACGGGCGCGGCGAGTTTGTTTCGGCGCGGCACCGTTGGCGGGATCGACTTCCGGTTTGCCAAAGAGATGCAGATCGTGATTTTCGCGGGCGAAATTGGCCAGTGCATCGCGGTCGAGCAGGTAATTGACGTGCACTTCGTTGCCCTCGCGGATGATGACGAGGTAATGCGGCAGCTCAGCGGTGTCGGTGTTGCGATGCTGGAGGTAGGTCTCGAAGTCGGCACCGTGGCGGCGGATGATGTCGGCAAATTTGGCCACCGGCACGAGCAAGCCAAGGATTTGCTTCAACTTGTCGGATTCGACCTTCGAGTTGTCTGCCAAGTTGCGCAGATTGATCTCGCCCGAGCCGAGTTCGAGCAGGATGGCATCCATTTCGGCATCGCTCTGCACATACTCCTCGCGTTTTTTGCGGGTAACTTGGTAGAGCGGCGGCTGGGCGACATAAATGTGGCCGCGCTTCACCAACTCCGGCATCTGACGGAAAAAGAAGGTCAGCAGCAGTGTGCGGATATGGCTACCATCCACGTCGGCATCGGTCATGATGATGATTTTGTGGTAGCGGAGCTTTTCGAGATTGAAGCTGCCCTCCACCTCGCTGTCGCCACCGATGCCGGTGCCGATGGCGGTGATCATGGTTTGGATTTCCTTGTTCGCGAGGACCTTCTCCAACCGAGCCTTCTCGGTGTTGATGAGCTTACCACGCAGCGGCAGAATGGCTTGGTTGTGACGATTGCGGCCCATTTTGGCGGAGCCACCGGCGGAGTCACCCTCGACAATAAACAGCTCAGTCTTCGACGCATCACGCTCGGAGCAGTCAGCGAGCTTGCCGGGAAGACCACCGCTGCTCATGGCGTCCTTGCGAATGGCCTCGCGGGCACGTCGGGCGGCTTCGCGGGACTTCGCGGCGATGATGATGTTCTTGATGACCTCGAGCGCTGTGTCCGGGTTCTCGTCAAAGTAACGCAGCATGCCCTCATACACGATGGAGTTCACGACACCTTCGACTTCGCCGTTCACGAGCTTCACCTTCGTCTGCGAGTTGAAGCGCGGATGCGGGTGTTTCACGCTCAAAACGCAAATCATGCCCTCGCGGCAGTCGTCACCCTCGATCTCCGGCATCTTCTCTTTGAAAGACTTCGGGTTGGAAGCGATGTATTGCTTCACCGCCTTCGTGAGTGCGGTTTTGAGGCCCGAGTAATGCGTGCCAAAGTCAGGATTCGGGATGGCATTGGCAAAGCAGAGCGTCTGCTCGCTGAGGCCCTTGTTATATTGGATGACGCAATCGACGAGGATGAACTTCTTCTTGTCCTCCAGCATCACCTCGCGGCGTCCCGCGATCACGATCGGCTCGGGATGCACCTTGTCTTTACCTTCACCGAGTTCATTCACGAACTGCTTCACGCCTTCCGCATAGATCAGCGTCTCACTGCGGGGATTCTCACCGCGTTCATCCGTGATCTGGATGGTGATGCCAGGATTCAGGAAGGCCAGTTCGCGGAGGCGGGTGCGCAGGCGATCGAAGACAAAGGTCGTCGTGATCGTGAAGATCGTGACATCCGGGAAGAAGGTGATCTTCGTGCCGGTGCGCTTCGGATCATCGAGATCGCCCAGCACTTTGAGCGGCTCGGTGGTGATGCCGCGCTCGAAGCCGATGGCGTAGATCTTGCCATCGCGATAGACCTCGCACTTGAACCAATCCGAGAGCGCATTCACGCACTTCGCGCCGACGCCGTGCAGACCGCCGGAGAATTCATACGCACCATCGCCGAACTTGCCGCCGGCGTGAAGGTTCGTGAGCACCAGCTCGACCGTCGGCATGCCTTTCGAGTGCATCTCGACTGGAATGCCGCGTCCGTCGTCCTCAATGCTGATGGAGCCGTCCGTGTGGATGGTGATCCAGACGTTTTTGCAATTCCCGGCGAGATGCTCGTCGATGGAGTTATCCACCACTTCGAAGACGCAGTGATGAAGGCCGCGTTCGTCCGTCTCACCAATGTACATGCCAGGCCGCATGCGCACGGCTCGGAGGCCTTCCAAGTGCTGGATTTGTTCGGCACCGTAGGCCTGGTCAGCAGCTACGGCGGTGGAGTTTGATCCAATGGAATCAATGATGTCGTCTGGCATAAAAAAGTCTGAGAAACCCCCACCGAAATCCGTCCAAGATGTCCCTTCGGAAAATGTGCTCGTTTGAGGTGATTTCAGACTAGCAAGATGCCCCCTGCGGCAAAGGCTTTTTTACCCGGAAACGAGCCTTTTTTGCCCTCGTTCCGGTGGCCCGGAAAAGCAGGCGAAATCACGATTCGGGTTTCTGCATCTGCCGCACCAGTTTCAGGCAGTAAAGGAGCGGGATCGCGCCGAAGAAACCGAAGGAGCGTCAATGAGCCACCAGGGGAGCGGGATGCCGCGAATCTCGCCGCAGATGAGTGCCAGCGGAAACACCGCCGCACAGCAGACGAGGCCCGTCCGCAGCACCCAAGCATTGGCAATTGGATCACGCCAGGCACCGACGATAAAGAACGCGATCATGATGTGCCCAAAGGCCAGCCAACCCGTGCCGTAGGCGATGAATGGGAAGTTTTGATCCGTGACCTCTAGCCCGTGCCACACATGCCCGATCCACCAGGCGAGGCCGCTGTGCCCGGAAAGGTTCGCGTGGTCTTGAATCCCCAGCCAGGAGCCGAGAAACCTTAGCTCAGGCAGCAGCGGAAACGCCGTGAGTCCGCTTAGCAGAAACCGACGATGAAAAGGTCCAAAACGAGGCGGTGGCGGCGCTGGAAAGAGTTCATCGTACTGAGGAATCACTTCACCGGCACCCACTGCACGCCATCGGCCACGACGAAGCCATCGGTGGCTTCATTGCTGACGAGGACGGTGGCATCCGGGCCGAATTCGAAGGTGCCGAGGGACACGCCGGTGGCACCGGGTGGGGTGGGCTTTTTCTCGTTCACGACGGCGTTGTGACGGCCGGAGGCGTGGATGACGGTCACGGGCACGTTCGAGGCACGGTTGCTGTTCGGCGTGTAGGCGAAGAAGACCTCGTATTTGCCTGCGGCGGGCAGTTTGGCGGTGAAGAGGAGGCTCTTCTGGCCTTTGTCGGCATTGCCGTCGTGGGCGTAGCCATCGCCGATGAATTTGGTAGCGGCGTGCCCTTCACTCCAATCGCCTGTTTTGGCGGCCTGAGCGTCATCGACGACCACGCCATTCATCTTCTTCGGGTCGAGGCCGCGAGAGGTCTTCGGGCCGTCGTAGTGCAAAATCTGGCCGTCCTGAAGCAGGCGGTCGCGCAGCTTCGGATAGGCCACCTGCTGCACGGGGAGCTTGTCCTCAATGGCGAAAATGGCAGCGGTGGCGGCGGTCTGGCCGAGGATCATGAAAACGGGCTCCATGCGGATGCTGCCATACGCGATGTGGCTGGCGGACATCGCCACGGGGACGAGGAGATTGCTCCCCTGCCCTTTCTTTGGCACGAGCGAGCCGTAGGCGATCTCATACGGACCGTTCGTGCTCACGCCGATGTCGCCCTCGTTCTGCACGTAGCCTTCGGGCGTGATGTAGCGCTGCACGTTGTGACTGTCGATGGTGTAGCTGCCCATGCCGACCGAGGACGGCGTGGGCTTCTTTTTGCGCAGCTCGTTTTCCGTCATGACGTAGTCGCCGATCAGGCGGCGGGCCTCGCGGATGTAGAGCTGGTGGCTCCAGTTGCCGTTGTCGGCGAATTCATCCTTCGGCAGGCCCCACTCTCGAAGCTCGTTCTGCACCTTCGCCGGCACCCGTGGGTCATTGGCGACGAACCACAGCAAGCCCTGCTGGTAGCGGCGATGCTCGGCGATGATCTCAAGGCGCTTCTCATAGTTCGCCTCCGGATAGTCGTAATTCATACCGATGTTGTCGAAGCTGAACGGCCCATGGTTGTTCGTGTCCGTTTTGAAGTTCGGAATCGGGTCGAACTTCTCAAAGAACTCGCCCCAGCCCGTGCTGAGCACGCGGAGGAGGATTTCGTACTGCGAGGCGTCATAGCCGTCAGGCTTCGGAAACGGGATGCGGTTCTCCGGCACATTCGTGTAGCAGGAGCGGAAGCAGTAGGCCTGCACCCGCTTGTCGCCTTCGCCGAATTTGCCCACGTCCTCCGTGCTCACGCGTGGCAGCACGCCGCTCTTCGGATCGCCTGGCACTTTGTAGGGACTGATTTTGTCCTTCACCGCACCGAAGTGATGCCGGTGATGAAGTACGCCGACCTGGATGCCGTTATGCTCCTCGCCATAGACACTGTTCGCCTCGCGGCCGACATGGTAATCGCAGCCCGCGGCGGCCATGAGGTCGCCTTCATACGTCGTGTCGAGAAACATGCTGCCCTCGTAGGTATTGCCACTGAGCGTGGTGATGCTCACGATGCGGTCGCCGTCTTTTTTGACGCCCTTGTCGCGATCCAGCCATTCATCACGCACCACCTCGATGCCGAATTCCTTGATGTAATCCTCGAACACCTTCTCCGCCGCGCTGGGCTCAAAGATCCACATCGTGCGGTTCTCGCCGTCCATGGCGGGCGTGCCCTGACCCTGGTTGCCGTATTCAGACTGCTTCTGCTGCTTCCACGACTCCGGCTTCTGATAGTGCAGGTAGATGCGATGGTAAAAATCCCGCGCAAGACCGCCGATGACCGCTTTGTTGCCCGTGTCGGTAAAGCCCAGCCCGCCGCTGCTCAGACCGCCGAGATGTTTATCAGGGCTCACGATGATGACGGACTTGCCCATCTTTTTGACCTGCACCGCAGCCGTCACCGCCGCGCAGGTGCCGCCGTAGATGACGACATCGTGGGCCGCGTAGGCCGGAGCGATCAATGCGACGATAAAAGAGAGGCGAAAAAAGGCTCGGAGGTTCATAGCGGGCTTGGGTGGGCTTCTTTGATCGCCGCAGCCAGCCATTGGGCAATCAGAATATGCTCGTCGTGTGACACCTTGCTGGGACGCCACTTTTCGTCATAGGTGCCGTTCCAGCCCCATGCTCCACCATCACCATTCCGCCACCTGTCGTCACCACGACAAAAAATCCGCCCAGAAGATGCTGGAGGCGGCGCTGGCCAAAACCCGCGAAGGCGGCCTGCGCCGCACCCGCGCCCTCGAAAACGTGCTGGAGATCCTCATCCATGCCCACGAACCGCTCAGCCTCGCCGACATCGCCGAATCCAAGGAACTCAAAACCGGTGCCGACCGCGCCACCGTCTTCCGCCTGCTCGTGAAGCTCGAAGAGCGCAGCATCATCCGCCGCCTCGGCCTGCACGACCGCAGTACTTACTACACTATCATCGAGGAGGGCCACCACGATGACTACCTCGTCTGCACCAAATGCGGCCGCATCCAGCGCCTCGACATCTCCTGCCCCGTCGAGGCCCTCGAACGCGACATCGAAAAATCCAGCGGGTTCACCAAGCTCTACCACGAGCTCGAATTCTACGGCCTCTGCCCGAAGTGCGCGTGAGGAAAACGCCAAGGGCATAGAGCGAAGGGCATAGAGCGAAGGGCATAGAGCGAAGGGCATAGAGCCACGCACAGGCCTGCCACACCCTTCGGCCAAGTGGTCACTCTTCGCCCTTTGCCCTACGCTCTTCGCTTGATTCCCCGCTTGCTCCCCTGCCCCCGAGGTGCTCCCTTCGCGCCCCCTTGCCGGTGGCACTCCAGCCATGCGGCCCAACCTCATCCTACCTACACCCGCCATGTCCTCCGACCCCAAAGCATCCATCGCGCAAATGGAGAAAATCGTCTCCCTCTGCAAGCGCCGCGGCTTCATCTATCAAAGCAGCGAAATCTACGGCGGCTGCGGCGGCGTGTGGGACTACGGTCCGCTCGGCGCGGAGCTGAAGCG
>JBEIGR010000030.1:0-18434 GCA_040381795.1 Verrucomicrobiaceae bacterium
GTCGCGCCCTCCGGTAGCTTCGTGATGTCCACGCTCACCAGCGGCGGCTTCGTTGGCGGCGGTGTGTTGGCTTTCTTGGCCTTCGCCGCCTTTTGGGCGAAGACCGGAGAACCGAGGGCGAGGAGACAAAGAAGGAAAACGCGGCGCATGGTGCGTGAACGGGACGCAGGTGAGGATGTTGCAGCGCGAGGATGTTGAGGAAGTCATCAGTCTCTGCGCTCTTTGCCTCTCGGCCCCTTTGCGGTAGAACAGAAGGGTCAGGACGCTCGGTTTTGCCGCAGAGGGGCAGAGGAGCAAAGAGGCTGAGTTTTTTGAAGATCCGGCGATGGCTGTGGAATCAAAGTCGTCCGCCCCATCAACTGATCCATCTGAGTGTAGGCTTGCTCACGAGTTACGCGTGGCATCTGCGAACGAATCTGGCGAAGCTTGGCTGACAGCTCTTGAAAGGTCATGTTAGCGGAAGCTCGATTGGCCGTCCTTAATCACCAGCGTTTCCAGCAAACGATCCAGCTCCGGCAGCGCGGGTTCAAAGTCGGACGAATCGCAGGTCTCAACGAGTTTGTAGTCCTTGTCGGCGTGCAGTTCCTTCATGGAACGAGTTGTTCGCACCTTCGGCCCCCACTCCTCCAAGGCTCGATGGGTGATAGAGCAGGTCAGATGCAGGATGTGACGGTTGTCGGTGGTGGTTCCCCAAACCTCATATGTAAGGCTTCCGTTGTTCGGAACATAACCACCTGTGTCATCTGTGAATTGGGATAAGAATGAGATGGCCTTGCCCCACTTAAACTGTTTCCGCTCAAGCCGGGCAAACATGTAGTTTCCATGTGTATTCACACCTGCGTCGTAGCCGCTTGTGGCCTTCGCAATGGCATCGGCCGTGGATTTGGCATCGGTGGATTCCACATCAATCCTCCAACGATGATCCAAGGGATGCTTAGCGGGTGTTGGATTTCCCCATTCACCTTCGATGCGTGCAGTCGGCAGCTTAGCTTTGATGATGTAAGGCGGACTGTTCACCAGATAGTCACCCGTTTTGAACTTTGAACGGGTCACCTTGTGATTGAACGCACCGCTGATTTGAAGATCGATGTTAGGCACCGTTGTGGTAACCGAGCCACAGCTCGAAAGCAGTGTGACAATCAGCAACGAAACGGTGCAGGTGAGGAATCGAAGTTGATGGGCGAAACGCATGAGCTGTGAAGCTGGCTTTAGATCAACGAATGGCAAGATTCACGATCTTCCCCTCAAACTTCCCCTTCGCGGTGTAAGTGGCCACAGGCACTTTGTTGTCGTGGCCGAGGCAGAAGTCTTCTTTGGGCTGGGTGCGGATGAGGCCTAGTCTGGTGGTGGTGACGGGCGTGTTTTGATCGAGCTGGAGGGTGAGCTGGCCTTTTTGGCCGAGGGTGGCGGTGATGCGGTGGGGTTGGTTGTCGGCGGGGTAGTCGGTCTGGGCGGTGGTGAGGGTTTTGCCGTGGCGGATGGCCCACACAAGTTTGCCGCCGCTGAGATGGAGCGTGTAGCCGGTGCTGGCGCCGCCGTGGGCGATGAGGATGGCATCGCGCTGCGCGGTGGTAAGCTCGCAGGTGAGGGTGAAGGGCGTATCGGCGATTTGCGGGGCGTTTTCGGCGTCGAGTTTGTCGCCGGGTTGGAGCTTGGAGAGGTCGGCGGGCTTGGCTTTGGCCTTTGCCTTGGGAGCAGGGCGTTCCTTGGGTTTGTCGCTCGTGGTATAGAGGGTGACGGGATTTTCGACTTCGCCAGGCGGGCGTCGGCTTTTGGGTTCGTTGCCACCGATCTCGGCGGTCATGGCTTCGGCGAGTGCGGTGAGTTTGGCGACGATGTCGGGATGCTGTGCGGCGAGGTTGGTGCGTTCGCCGATTTCTTGATCGAGGTTGTAGAGGCGTGGGTTCACGCTCGCATCGCTGGCGGCGTCTTTGCCCATGGTTTCACGCTGCGTCTCGAGGGCGAGCTTCCACGGGCCTTGGCGCACGGCCTGAAGGTTGTAGCTGGAGAAGTAGTAGTGGGCTTCGCGTGGCGAGTCTTTGCTTTGGCCAAAGAGCAGCGGGGAGAGGTCGCGACCGTCGATGACGGGCTGCGCGGGCACCTCGGCTCCGGCGATTTTCAGGCAAGTGGGCAGCACGTCGATGGTGCCGGCGACGGCATCGCTCACGCTGCCGGACGCGATCTTGCTGGGCCACCAAGCGAGCGTGGGGACGCGCACGCCGCCTTCCCAGGTGCTGCCTTTGCCGCCGCGCAAGGGGCCCGCGCTGCCGCCATCGGGGCCTTTGATGAGCCAGGGGCCGTTGTCGCTGGTGAAGATGACGAGCGTGTTCTGGTCGAGCTGCAGCTCGCGCAGCGTGTCGAACACGCGACCGACGCTGGCATCGACCTCCTGCACCCAGTCGCCAAAGCGGCCGTTTTGCGAGCTGCCCTGGAAGGCCTTGCCGGGATGGATGGGCGTGTGCACGGCGGTGTGCGGGAAGTAGAGGAAGAACGGCTGCGCCGTGTTCTTGGTGTCTGGTTCTGGGTTCTTCGTTGCTTGGGTGCTGCGGATGAACTTCACCGCCTCGTCGGTGTAGATTTCCTCGATGCGGTCCTGGTCCGCCTCATCGAGCAAGCGCTCGACCTGCTCATCGCGCACGAGCGGCACGACGCGGCGGCCGTCCACGCTCGCCGTTTTGAGCATATCATTGGAATATGGGATGCCGAGGTAGTGATCAAAGCCCTGCTTCGTCGGTAAAAACGCCGGTTGGTCGCCGAGGTGCCACTTCCCAATGCACTGCGTGGCATAGCCCAGCGGCCGCAAGCGGTCGGCGATGGTGTGCTCCTGCGGATTTAGCCCGTTCTTACTGCCGGGTGGATACACACCCGGCACGGAAATGCGTGCGCCATAGCATCCGGTCAGGAGCTGCGCCCGCGACACGCTGCACACCGGTGCGGCGTAGAACGACGTGAGCTTCATCCCCTCCCGCGCCATGCGGTCGAGATGCGGCGTCTTCTGCTTCACCGCACCAAACGGTCCGATGTCGCCGTAGCCGAGGTCGTCGATGAAGTGGATGATGATGTTTGGCTGCGGAGCAGCCGAAGCGAATGACGAAACCAGAGCCGAGCAAAGCGAGACAGCCAGCATCGCGAAGCGCATGCTGCCCCGCAGGGGTGAGCGAAGCGAAGCAATGGCGAATGAGGAAAGGATGGCGAGTAGGCGCATGGCGTCGGTGAACGACGGGCGCGGGCTCAAACCTTCAGGGCACGTGTTTTGTTAGCTCGTCCCATCTTCTCTCCAGCAGAGTGCTGTAAAGGAGCGGTGCCAAACCATAGCAGCCAAGCGAATACGCCTCGTTGGTTTCAACAAGAAGAGTTCGACCATCACTCGTCACTCCAAAATCAATTCCGTAGGCTGTCGGGGAGTCAATGTAGGACGCAACCGCCGATTCCACGACGGAGATGTCGGGGTAAACGCGAAAATCACCTTTGTAATGCCTGAGGTCGAGAATCTCGCGATCTAGAACAAAAGCTCGATATTCCGAGACAAATTCAACGACCTCAGAGCATATGACTGGGTAATCTGATGGGACGTTGGCAGTCGGTATCGTGTCTCGAAACGAACGAAGCACTGTGCCAACAAACAGCTTCCTGTCCTTCGGGACAGGCTTAACGAAAAGAGGTGAACCACTTTCAATCGTGTTCCGAGCAAACTGCATGGTTGCTGCCCAAGTTTTTCTCCCCGCAAATCGCTCAAGAAGAGAAGGAATTGAAGGTAACTCGGGTGCTGACACACCAAGCTTTGCCAGCGCTGACAGCACAACGGGAATGCCGCCGCTCACTGGCGTGTCTGTGGATATCTCAAGGTTATTGATGTCTGCCCACTCAAAACAACGCACTTCATAACCCTTCTCATGAAAGCCAAGATAAGCGGTGAGGGTGTTGATGTTGGCAAATTCACCGTGGTGTTTTTGGACGAAGGCTATCATGACGTTAGCGGATTCACCCACGCCAAGCCCGGAAAGCGTCCGAAGTCTGTGTCACAGCTCGCCATCGTCGCTCCATGCTCTTGCACGATGGCGGCGAGATGGGCGTCGGTGACGAGGTTGGGACCGGCTTTCACGGCCTGACAGGCTGCGGTGAAGTGGAGGAGGTGGTTGATGCCGGGTTCCAGCGCCGTGACATTTGGCAGCGAGAGCCAATCACGCACTTGGTCGAGTGCTTGATCCAGCGTGAGCGGCTGGCTGAGCACTTTGGGGTTGATGGACAGACGCACGAAACCCAGCAGCGCCACCCAAGGCATGCCGATGGGCGTTCCGGCGTTGATCTCCGTCTCCAACCACGTCTTCACGGTGGTGTGCTCTGCCGCATCCGCGTTCACCGCGAAGATGAGGAGATTGACATCGACGACGAACATGAGGCTTTAGAAATCCTCCGGCAGTTGTCCGAGCTTGTGAGTGTCGAAACCGGGGCGGAAAGCTCCCATGTGATGGGTTTTGATACGGTAGCTGCCTGTCGAGTTTGGCTGCTGGCCGTTCTGGCTGCCGTTGCCTGCCTGAAACCGCTGAATGAGCAATCCCACGATCTTTTCAACCGTGTGGGCGGTGGCTGGATCAGCCTCGCGCAGGTAATGATCAAGCTGTTCGGCGGTGGCGTTCATGGCGTGAGTTTAGCAAACGGGCTGCGCGACGGCAAGGCGTGAGATTTGGCTCACTTCTTCACCGGCACCACCGGCCCCGTGCCTTGCGGGCGATTCGTGCGTGGTTTTTCGATCTTCGTCGCGGTGGCGGGCAGTTTCGTGGGCTCGAAGGGCACAAGCGGGGTTTCGGGCAGGACTTTGAGGCGGAGGTCTTTGATCTCGACGCGGTTGGGGTTGCCTTTGTGGAGCTGGATGGCGAGCAGGCCCTCCAGCGTGCGTTTGTCCGCGTGGTGGTCGATGAGCTCGGAGGTGGGCTGGCCGTTGATGAAGTGCTGGAGGCGGTTCCCCTGCGCGAGGATGACATACTCGTTCCACTGGCTCACATCGACCTTCACCGGCGCGTGCTCGCCGACCTGCCAGAGCGCGCCCTCGGGGTCGAGCATCACATCCTTGCCATTCAGGCCGAAGATGCCGCGACCGCGCTCCTCATACGTCATGCCGGTGTGCTCGATGGCCGGATGGATGTCGCACTGGTAGCCGGTGATGACCCACGGCGCGATGTCCTTCAGCTCCCGGCTGCGATACTGGATGCCGCTGTTGTTGTCGCCGATGACGCGGACGGTGGCACGCAATTCGAAGTTCTTCACCGTGCCGCCGCGCCAGATGAGGAAGCTGTTGTTCGCCATCGCCTCGGGTGATGCATTCGTGCCGATGACGATGCCGTTTTCGACCTTCCAGAGCGCAGGGTCGCCGTCCCAGCCGGTGAGGTCTTTGCCGTTGAAGAGCGAAACGGCGTCTTGAGCGAAGGCAGAGACGGAAACAAGAGCGGCAAGGGTGATGATGGGGATGAGGTGCATGGGGCGAAGGTGATTGAGGCTGACAGCAAATTGGAAAGGGGTTTTTCATGCAAGGGCGCTTTGGATTACGTGGCCGTGGACGTCGGTGAGGCGGCGTTCGAGGCCGTTGTGGTAGTAGCTGAGTTTTTCGTGATCGAGGCCGAGCAGGTGCAGGATGGTGGCGTGGAAGTCATAGACGCTGGTGACATCGACGGCGGCTTTCCAGCCGAACTCATCGGTCTCGCCGTGGTGTTTGGCGCCGGTTTGCACGCCAGCGCCGGCAAGGATGCAGGTGAAACCGCTGGGGTTGTGATCGCGACCGGACGCGCCTTTTTGGAAGGTGGGCATGCGACCGAACTCGGTGCAGAAAACGAAGAGCGTGTCCGCGAGCAGGCCGCGCTGCTTGAGATCGAGAAAGAGCGCGGCGGTGGGCTGGTCGAGCACTTCAGCGTGGCCGGGATACTGCGCGGCGATGGTCTTGTGGCCGTCCCAGTTGCCGACGCCCTCACCCATGGCATACGCGCCGTTGAAGACCTGCACGAATCGCACGCCCTGCTCGCACAAGCGTCGCGCGAGGATGCAGTTTTTGGCGTAGCCAGCCTTCACGGTGTTCGTGGGATCGTCGGCACCATACATCTTCAAAACGTGCGCGGGCTCGCTGCTGAGATCGGTGAGCGAGGGCACGGTCATTTGCATCTTCGCGGCAAGTTCGTAGCTGGCGATGCGTGCGGCGAGTTCGCTATCTCCGGGGAATTTTTCCATGTGGCGTTCGTTGAGACGCTTCAAGAAGTCCGCCGTGGCGCGGTCGGTGCTCGCGGAGATGCCATCAGGCCGCGCGAGGAAGCGGATGGGATTCTCGGCGTTGAAAGCGGTGCCTTGATACGCGGCGGGAAGAAAGGCGGCGCTCCAGTTGTTGCCCGCGGCCTGCGGATTGCCACGCGGATCAGGGATGGCGATGTAGGACGGCAGGTTTTCGTTTTCGGTGCCGAGAGCGTAGTTCACCCACGCGCCGGCGGAGGGGAAACCTTCGAGTGTTTGTCCGGTGGACATGAAGGTCTCGCCGGGGCCGTGCGTGTTCGTCTTCGACGTCATGCCGTGGCAGAAAAAGAAGTCGTCCGCGCACTCGCCGAGCTTCGGTAGAAGGTCGGAGGTCATCTTGCCGGACTGGCCGCGCGGTTTGAATTCGCGCAGTGGCTTGATGAGGTTGCCCTGCTCGCCCTGGAAGGTCACGACGTTGCCGCCGGGCATGGGCTGGTCGTGGTATTTAGAGAGAGCGGGCTTGTAGTCGAAGGTATCGACGTGGCTCAAGGCTCCACTGCAAAAGACCATGACGACGCGTTTGGCCTTCGGCGCAAAGTGCGGTTGGCGGGCTGCAAAGGGACGCGCGGGGTCGATGAGAGGACGAATCGGATTCGATGCGGCCAGAAGCTGATCGCGAGCGAGCAAATCAAGGAGCGCGATGCTGCCGAGACCGTGGACGGTCTGCCGGAGGAAGGTGCGGCGGTTGAGGAGAGCGTTCATGGGGGTGAGTGGTTCATGCGAGGATCTCTTGAATGACGTGCCCATGCACATCCGTGAGGCGGCGCTGGATGCCGTTGTGGTAGTAGCTGAGCTTTTCGTGGTCGAGTCCCAGCAGGTGCAGCGCGGTGGCATGCAAATCATAGCTGTAAGCCGGATTCTCTGCGGCTTTGAAGCCGAGGTCGTCCGTGGTGCCGTAGGCGGTGCCACCTTGAATGCCGCCGCCGGCCATCCAGGCGGTGAAGGCACCTGGATTGTGATCGCGACCTTTGCCCGCGCCCTGCGCGGCGGGCTGGCGGCCAAACTCGGTGGTGCAAATGACGAGCGTGCTTTCCAGCAGGCCGCGTGATTTGAGATCCGTGAGCAGCGCGGCGGCTCCGGCATCGAGAACGGGGCCCCAGTAGCCGTGATCGCGAACGAGGTCTTCGTGGCTGTCCCAGTTCGGGCGGATCTTCTTTGCGGTGGTGTTTTCGGCACCGCAGAAGAGCTGCACAAAGCGTGTGCCACGCTCCACGAGTCGCCGTGCGAGCAGGCATTGTCTTCCAAACGGCCCGATGTCTTCGTGATCGAGCTGGTAGAGCTTTTTCGTCGCTGCACTCTCATCGCTCACATTCGTGGCTTCGGGGGCGCTGAGCTGTAAACGCGCGGCGAGCTCGTAAGCGGCGATGCGGGCCTCCAACTCGCTGTTTTCGCGTCGTTCAGCCGCGTGCGTGCGATTGAGCACTTGGAGGAAATCGCGGCTTTTTTGCTCGGAGCCGTCGATGTAGCCCTTGGGCGGGAAAAGATCGGCGATGGGCGGCTTTTCGGCGTCGGTGGTGAGGACGGTGCCTTGATGGATCGCAGGCAAAAAGCCTGCGCCCCAGTTTAAAACACCACCGGGCGGTAAACCACGTGGATCAGGCAGCACGACAAAGGCAGGCAAGTCATCGCTGAGGCTGCCGAGACCATACGTGACCCAGGCGCCCATGCTCGGAAAGCCGGGCAAAATGTAGCCGCTATTCGCCATGAACATCGCGGGGCCGTGCAGCGCGGTTTTGCTCTGCATCGAGTGGATGAAGGCCATGTCATCGACCTTCGCGGCGAGTTTGGGAAAGAGATCGCTCATCCAGCGGCCGCACTCGCCATGCTGGCGGAATTTCCACCAGCTTTGCTGACAGTTGCCGGGCTTTGATGCGAAAAAGGTGAGCTTGCCATCGGGATCGAAGGGCTTGCCCTGGCGCTTTACCAATTCCGGTTTGTAGTCCCAGGTATCGACATGCGAAAGGCCACCGGGACAGAAGATCTGGATCACCGCTTTCGCCTTCGCCGCATGATGCCCGCCTTTCGGCGAAAGCGGATTCGACGATGCCGCGCTGGCATCACGATGCAGCATCGCGGCCAGTGCGGTGCCACTGAGGCTTTGGAGGAAATTGCGGCGTGTGGGCGTCATGGATAATTGGTCAGACCAATTGAAAAACGGCTTCCTGAGCTAGCTTCTTACGGTCCAGCAAGCCTATTCAGGCCTTCCGTTCTCAGAGGGCTTCTGGTTTTCGATGAGCGCCTTCGCCTGACGCACGAAGCGGCGGCCGAGGAGTTCGTAACCGGGTTTAGTGTAGTGGAGGTCGTTGGTCATCACGCCTCTGATCTCCTTGTCGTTGAGATCATCGCAATCCACCCACGCACCATGCGAATCTCCTTTCGCGACTTCGACCTGTGCGTCGCGCACGATTTTCCACGCCAGCGGATTGATGCGCTCATGATCGCTGATACGTCCGATGACGACGTTCATGTCTGGGCGCTTCAAATCGCGACGCAGGTTGGCGATGAGCTGCTTCAAGGCATCCGCGTAAGGTGCGTGCAGGCCGGCTTTCGAGTCGTTCTCGCCCTGCATCCAGCAGAAGGTGAAGGACTTCGCGTTCGGGTGCTCCTTCAACATCGTGGCGAATTGCTCCAGGATGCGCGGGTAGAAGATGGTGCCTTTGCTTTTGTCTTTCTCACGCGCCTTCGTGACATCCACGCCGTACTTCGTGGCGATGTCGTTCCATTCATCCACCCAGTAACGAATTGGCATACCGCCGACTGCGACCTTGATGTAAGCCACGTCCGCATCGGGAAAGGCAATCTTCGCCTCCGGTACAAACCCGAGCTTCGGGTCCATGCCGGCCATATTGGACTGCCCGGTGAGGATGAAGAGATGCGCAGGTTTGTCTGCGGCAGAAGCCGAGAGCAAAGGGCAAAGAGCGAAGAGGAGGATGGCGAGGCGTTTCATGAGCATGATTGTGCTAATCAACATAGATGAACTCATTCGCATTGAGGAGCATGCGGCAGAGAGAGAAGAGATCGAGCGACTTGGCGGCGGCGAGTTCGGCGGTCGTTGCGTCGCGTTGGAAGCAGAGCTGAAAGGCTCGCTCAGGAGTTTTGGCTCGTTCGGCGAGGTGGCGGGCTTGTTGGAGCATGAACTCGTTGTTGGAGAGAGTCAGCGCTTGCAGGGCGGTCGTCGTCTGAGCGCGGGCTGGTGTAAAGTTTGCGGGATCGGGACAGTCCAAGGTGGTCATGAACTGATGCGGCGTGGTGCGCACGATGAAGCGGTAGATGCTGCGTCTCCAAAGCTCGGGTTTGTCGGGGGTGATGTAGTCGTAGATGGGTGCGTAGGCTTCGGTGTAGTTGAAGTCGCGGTAGCCGGGGCCGCCACGGGCGAGGTTGAGTTTGCCGCTGACGGCGAGCACGGTGTCGCGAAGTGTTTCAGCATCAAGACGGCGTGGGTTTTGGCGCCAGACCAACCGATTCGATCCGTCCGATGGGACCGATCCGACCGATCGCTGCCGATACGCCTTCGACATGACGATGAGCTTGTGCACATGCTTCAAGCTCCAGCCGTGGGTGATGAGTTCGTTGGCGAGGTAATCGAGGAGCTCAGGATGGCTCGGTGGGTTGCCGCCGATGCCAAAGTCACTTGGCGTGTTCACCAGACCTTGGCCGAAATGATGATGCCAGAGGCGGTTCACGATCACGCGGGCGGTGAGCGGATTGTCAGGATGGGTGATCCAATTCGCGAGGGCGAGCCGTCGCTGCTCTTCAGGCGTGTTTTGATCGCCGAAGGCCGCAGAAGCGTGTTTAACCCATGAGAAGGCTCCGGGAGTGACTTCTTGAGCTTCGTCTTCGGGATTGCCGCGGCGTTGCACTTTGATGACGGGCGTTGTTTCGCCGGAAACGACGGCATAGACCTTTTCGGGCTCGGGAATGGCCTGGAGGGCTTTTTCTAGCTTTTGGGCTTCGGCACGGAGTTTCTTCAATTGAGCCGCATCGGCCTCGGTGAGGCGTGTTTCGGCGATTTCGGGCACGAGCTTCGGATCGCCGATGAAGAGGAGATCGTTGCCGATGCCATCGCCGCCGTCGGTGGCGATGAGGGTGAGCGTTTTGGCCTTCGCGGGCACTTCGAGGTCGAGCGCGGCGGCCTCGTCTTTGCGGAGTTTGAGCTTTTGGAACTTCATCTCGGCATCGATGAAGACGGTGAAGTCCACTTTTGTGGTCGCGGCTTCTTTGGCGGCTCCAAAGCCGACGAGGCCTGTGAGTCGCATGGCTTTGAGGCCGCTCTGCTCGCGAAGTTTCGCGAGATCGAAGGTGATGCCGCTGTTCGCGTGCATGGCGAGCATGCTGTGGCCCTTTGCTGCGTAGTCGGTGCTGCCGATCTTGGTGGTGCGCTGGGAGTTGAGCGGACGATTCGCGATGGTGTCCCAAAAATGGCCGCTGGTGGCTGGGATGCCGTTCACCTCGGTTTTGAAGTCCACGCTGACCTTGCCTTTGCCATCGGGGACAAAGACCCACTTCACGCCGGGGATGCTTTCGACCTTTTGAAGGCGGTTGGTTTGGATGTCGCGGAAGTAGCCGAGCTTGTCCTTGGTGATGCTGCCGTTGCGCACGTCGATGCCGGAGGCTTCGGGGATGAGTTTGGCGAGTTCGAAGCCCTCACCGGCCAGCTTGGCGATCTGCGTGCGTGTTTGGGTGAGTTCTTTGTTTAAGCGGGCTTTTTCGGTGGCGATGCGTTTCGACTCGGCGGCATCGGTTTCGCGGTCGCCGCGCTTCACACCGGCAAAGACGGCCCACAGGCGGTAATACTCCTCCTGCGTGATGGGATCGAGCTTGTGATCGTGGCAGCGAGCGCAGTTAATGGTGATGCCCATCGTGGCGGTGAGCGTCTGCGTGACCATGTCATCGAGATCGAGGGCGCGGGCAGCACGGCGCAGCATGTCGGACCGTGTTTCCTGCTGCCCAACGAAGTCCCAAGGGCCTGCGGAGAGGAAGCCGAGCGCGGTGATGGTTGGCTTCGGCAGCAAATCCCCGGCGATCTGTTCCTTGATGAACTGATCATAGGGTTTGTCGGCGTTGAAGGACTCGATGACGTAGTCGCGGTAGCGCCAGGCATTGGGGCGGAGCTGGTCACGCTCGAAGCCGTGCGTGTCGGCATAGTGGACGATGTCGAGCCAATGGCGGGCCTGGCGTTCGCCGAAGTGGGGGGATGCCAAAAGTGTGTCCACGAGGGTTTCATAAGGCAGATCAGACCGATCAGACCCATCTGGCGGAAGGCCGAGGAGGTCAAAGTGGAGGCGGCGCTTCAAGGTGCGTGCGTCGGCTTCGGGAGAGGGCGTGAGTTTGTGTTCGCGGAGCTTGGCTTCGATGAAGGTGTCGATGGAAAGTTGCTCGGGCTTTAGCCCGAGAGGTTCGGCTAAAGCCGAAGCCACTTTGATGGGCTGCACTGACCAGTGCTGGAGGCGCTTGTCGATGAGGGCCGCTTTGTCGGTGGCGTTTTCGGGCCATTTGGCGCCGGAGTCGATCCAGCTCTTAAAAAGAGCGATCTCTTCGGGTTTCAGGCCATCGCCTTTCGGCGGCATTTTCTCATCTTCGTCCGTGCTCGTGATGCGCTGGAAGAGTGGCGAGGCGTCCGCTTTGCCAGCGAGGATCGCCGGGCCGTCGTGACCGCCTTTGAAGGCGTGGACTTTGGCGTCGAGACGGAGTTCGCCTTTCTGCTTCTTTTCGCCGTGGCACTCGATGCAGTGCTTTTGCAAAAGAGGGCGGATCTCGCGGTCGAAATCGGCGGCGATTGCGGTGGAGGCGATGATAAAATACAAAGACGGGATGAGAGGATTCATGGCAAGTAGTGAGATCTTCATTTCACCGGCAGAACGATGCGCGAGAGTGCGCCTGGCTTGTGATGCACTTGCTCGGTGGCGATGGCGGTCTTGCTGCTGGCGATGCCTTCGGCGGTGTTAGGATTGCGGTCGTAGAGGGGGAAGTCGGCACCGCTGATGTCCACGCGGAGTTGATGGCCTTTGGCGATGGTGGCGGCGACGGGACCGAGATCGACGGTGATCTCGTAAACCTTGCCGGGCTGCATCAGCTCGGGTTTGAGGAGCGAGTTGCGATAGCGTCCGCGCAAGATGCCGCGCGCGATGTTTTGCGCGAAGCCATCGGGATGCACGTCGATGAGTTTCACCGCCCAGTCGGCATCGGGGGTGTCGGTGGAGACTTGGAGCTTTGATTCGGCATTTCCGGCAAAGGTGAGCGGCTCAGTCATCGGCTCGCTGGAGTAAACGAGCACGTCGTCGCGATCCTCGGTGGCACCTTGATCCACGGGTCCCCAGACAGCGGCTTTGATGGGGCGTACCTCGGTGACGGGATTGGATGGTGCGGGTTTTGAGGGATCAGCGCGGAAGGTGTCAGCTGGTTGATTGCCCGCAGGTGCTTCGAGTTTGAGGCGTCCATTGCCTTGGCGAGTGTTCGCTTTGCCTTCGGATTGCAGATAGAACGAGGTCGCGGTGAATCCTTCGGGTGGCCACGTTTGCGCATCGCGCCAGACGTTGTCGCCCATGGAGAAGTAGCGCACGGGTATGAAGGGCTTGGCTTGTGCGGCGGGGTCTTGCTTGAGATGGCGATCAAACCAATCCATCTGAAGCGCAAAGGTATCGACGGCGGCTTCGGGTCCGAACTCAACTTCGGCGACCTTCGTTTTTCCCACGCTGCCATGATCCCAGGGGCCGAGGATGAGACGCTGCTGCTGGCGGATCTTCGGATCATGCGCCTGCTTTTGCATGATCATGAAATTGCCCACCGACTCGCGGGAAAAGTAGTCGTAGTAGCCGACGACGTGCAGCGCTGGGAGTTGGAGTTCAGGAAGACGCGAGGTGAGATCGAGGCGAGTCCAAAAGCCATCCGGCTTGGGATGCGTGAGGAAGGCATCCAGCCACGGCATGTCCCAGCCGAGGGCGCTATCGACCTCACCGAGCGGCAGACGCATCAAGGCATCGCTCATGTCCGCAGGCTTCACGCCTTCGGGTTTCGGAGTGTTGCCCGCGATCCAACCAGAAATAAGTGAAAGCCGCACGGAGCCTCCGAGGTGGAGGTTTCGATAAAAACTGCTCCACGTCGCTTGCGGTGCGATGGCGGCGAGACCGGGAGGATTTTCCACCGCTGCCTGCCATTGCACCGCGCCGACATACGACCCGCCCATCATGCCCACACGACCACTGCACCAAGGCTGGCGCGTGATCCACTCAATGGAGTCGTAGCCGTCCTGGCCTTCATTGTTGTATGGCGCAAACGCTCCTTCCGATCCAAACTTCCCCCGACAATCCTGCGCGATGAAGACGTAGCCTGCCTTGGCCCAGCGCTCGGCGTTGCCCTTCGCCTTCGTGCGATCATACGGCGTGCGCATGAGAATGACTGGTGCCTTGGTCACCGCATCATCGCGATACACATCGGTGGCGAGCTTGATGCCATCACGCATGGGCACGGCGATGGTTTCGGTTTTGACCTCGGCGAATGCGGAGGTGGCGAGGAGAAGGGAGGCGAGAATGGTGGCGGCTTTCATTCGAGATAGAGGAGTTCGTTCGCATTGAGCAGTGCGCGGTAGAAGGCCTCGGCACCGTGGGTGGCGATGAGTTGGGTGGCAGCTTCGTGTTCCTTCGCGCTGGGCTTGCGTTGGAAAGTGATGCGGTAGGCTTGGGTCACGGCGTCGCCGTTTTGAATGCGTGCGGCGAGGGCCTTCGCCATGTCGAGGGTGAAGCTGTGATTGAGCAGGGTGAGGGCTTGCAATGGCGTCGTGGTGTTGGCGCGTTTCGGCGCGGCGAAGGCGATGTCGGGGAGGTCGAAGTCATTGAGGACATCGACGACGCTGGCGCGGGCGTTCTGGTGATAGACGGCGCGGCGGTAACTTTCGGGGCCATGCGTATCGAGCGGCACATAGGTCGAGACATTGTTGGCAAGGTAGCGATAGAGGCGGAAGCCGGGGCCGCCCATCGGCTCCAGTTGCAGCCTGCTGCCGACGGTCAGCATGGTGTCGCGGAGTTCCTCGGCGCTGAGTCGGCGGGGCGGGAAGCGCCAGAGCAGACGTGCGTCCTTGTCTTCCTTGGCGGCATCCTCGCGATACGCCGCACTTTGCAGGTAAGTCTGCGAGAGCAGGATTTCGCGATGCAGCGGCTTGAGCTTCCAGCCGTTCGCGACGATGCGGCTCGCGAGGTAGTCGAGCAGTTCGGGATGCGTGGGCTTGCTGCCGAGGAAGCCGAAGTCGCTCGGTGTATCGACGATGCCGGTGCCGAAATGCCATTGCCACAGGCGATTCGCGAGCACACGAGGCGTGAGCGGATTCTCGTTGCTGGTAATCCACTTTGCTAAGGCGAGACGGCGCTCGCCTTCACCAGCATCGGGCTTCAACTCGTAGGGCTTCGTGACTTGATCAAGCACGCTGAGACTCGCAGGCAGGACGGCATCGGCGGGCTTCATCGGGTCGCCGCCTTTGTGGACAAAGGTGGACTCCTTCGGCTGCGCGTGCGTGCCGACCCACATTTGTTGCAGCGTTGGCACGGCCTTGAGCTTCGCCTGCACGGCGGCGATCTGCTTGTCGAGCGCCGCCAGCTTTGTCTGCTCGTCTTTCGTCGTCACGTCGTGGCGTGAACGTGCGATGCCATGTGACGGTGTCCACGGTTCGCGGCCTTTGTCGTTGGCGACGGTGCGCCATGTCTGCCCGTCCGATGACACTTGAATCTCATACTCGCACGGCGTGGCTCCACGGACTTTCTCCTCGACAATACTGCGGTCACCACGGGCATTGATGAAGGTGATGCGATTGATTTTCTCCGGCTTCGCAAAGGTGAGCGTCAGCACGGCTGGCTCGCCGATGAACCACGCCTCGCCTAGCATTCCATCAATGCAGTATTGCGGCCCGTAGGCTTCGGGAAAGTCTTCCGCTGTCGCTGATTTCGCACCTTCGGCCTTGGTGCCATTGCTGGCGAGCGCGACGTTGCGGTTCGGATTTTCCGCGCTCCAGACTTGGAACTCGGTGAGCTTGCCGCCACCGCCGCGTTTGCCTTTTGCAGCTGGCTGATGATCGCCAGTCAGACTGTGGATGATGAACTTGAGGTATTTCGCTTCCGTGGCAGCGAAGGATTCATCGGTGCCGTTTTGGTCGATCTTCGGGCGCACGTATTTGGATTTGGCAAATGCCGCCTTGGCCCGTGTCTCGATGGCTTGATCGAGCAATGCGCGTTCCGCTTCGAGCTTCTTCAACTCGACAGTCAGCGGCTTCGTCGAGGCGGCGAATGCGTCACGCTGTTCCTTGGTGGCGACGACACGCCGTCCATGCGTGACGCCTTCAAACGCTGCGCGCAGCCGGTAGTAGTCCTCGGTGGGAATCGGGTCGAACTTGTGGTTGTGGCAGCGGGCGCAGTTGATGGTGAGGCCGAGGAAAGCGCCGCTCGTCGCGGTAATCATGTCGTCGAGCGTGGCGGCGCGGATGTTCTTCTGTGCGACGACATCCTGATTGCCAACGTCATCATAAGGCCCCGCGACGAGGAAGGCGCTGCCGACTTCCACCTGTGGATTGTCTCTCCCGATGACATCACCCGCGAGGTGCTCGGTGATGAACTGATTGAACGGCTTGTCGTCGTTGATGGACTTGATGACATAGTCGCGGAACGGCCAGAGATCATCGATCACGAAGTTGCGTTCAAAGCCATTGCTCTCGCCGAATCGAATCACATCCAGCCAGTGACGCCCCCAGCGCTCGCCGTAGAGCGGCGAGGCAAGCAGACGATCCACCAATGCTTCGATGGCCTGATGCGGATTTGCCTGATGTGCCTTCGCAAATGTCTCCACTTCCTCAACGGTCGGCGGCAATCCGATCACGTCGTAGCTCATGCGGCGGATGAGCGCGCGCGGATCAGCGGCGGGATTCAAAGTGAGCTTTTTCTCTGCGAGCTTCGCGGTGATGAAGCCATCAATGCTGTCGTGCGCGAACTGCTTCGCGAGCGGTTGCAGGGACCACCAGGATTTGTCCCCGCGCTTCGCTTCGATCTTCACGCCATCGCGTGGATCGGGAGCACCCATCTTTACCCACGTCACGAGATCGGCGATGATCGCATCGGGCAGCTTGGGTTTCTTCGGCGGCATCTCCATGTCGGCTTCGAGATGCTGCACGGTGCGAATGAGCAGGCTCGCCTCGGGTTTGCCGGGCACGATGACCGGCTCGCCACTGTCGCCGCCTTTCTCCCAGCCCGCCTTCGAGTCGAGGTAAAGGTTGCCCTTGAGCTTCTTCGCCTCCGTGCTGTGACACGAGTAACAATGCTCAACGAGCACGGGGCGCACCTTTTGCTCGAAGAAAGTAATGCCCGCAGGATCAGCAGCGAGCGCAGTCGACGATGCGAAAAGAATGATCGCGAGAGGTTTCATGGCAGCGATCATGCGAGGATGTTTTTGATGACGTGCCCATGCACGTCGGTGAGGCGACGGTTCGCGCCGTTGTGGTAATAGGTCAGCTTCTCGTGATTGAGCCCGAGCAGGTGCAGCACGGTGGCGTAGAAATCATACACGGTGGCGACATCAACGGCGGCGCGCCGGCCGAAGTCATCAGTCTCACCGTAGCTCACGCCGCCTTTGACACCCGCGCCCATCATCCAAGTGGTGAAGGCGTCGGGATTGTGATCGCGACCACTGGTGCCTTCCTGATGCGTGGGCATGCGGCCAAACTCGGTGCACCAAACGACGAGAACGTCGTTCAACATGCCGCGCTGTTTCATGTCGGTGAGCAGCGCGGCAGTGGGCTGATCGAAGATGGGGCAATGACGCTCGTAATCGGCTTTCAGTGTCTTGTGCGCGTCCCAGTTAAGCAGGCCATCGACATTACTCGCACGCGAAGCGCAGTAGAGGGAAACGTAACGCACGCCTTGCTCCAGATAGCGGCGAGCGAGCAGGCAGTTCTTCGCATATGCGGCCTTGAGCTTGTTGCTGTCGCCAGTGCCGTAGAGTTCATGAACATGCGCAGGCTCGGCGGCGAGATTGCTGACTTCCGGCGCGGTGAGCTGCATCTTTGCTGCGAGTTCATACGCTGCCATGCGCGCGCGGAGTTCGTCGTTGCCGGGATGCGCTGCGGCGTGCTTGGCATTGATGAGCTTCAAGAAATCGCGCGTGGCTTGTTCATCATTGGCATTGATCGATGCCGGACGTGCGAGATTGCGCAGCGGCTGCTGCGCGGCCATCGCCACGGCCTGATACTGGGCGGAGAGAAAGCCATTGCTCCAGTTTGCCTTTCCATTCGGCGGTTCGCCGCGCACGTCTTGAATCGCGATGTATGTCGGCAGGTTCTCGTTCGTCGAACCCAGCGCATAGCTGACCCATGAACCCGCACTGGGGAAGCCCTCGCGGGTAAAACACGAGTTCATGTAAATGCAGCCCGGTCCGTGCGTGTTTGTGCGCGAAGTCATGCTGTGGATGAAGGCCATCTCGTCCACATGCTTCGCCATGTGCGGCAGCATCGTGGAGATCATCTTCCCGCTCTGACCTGCTGGCGCGAACGGCCACGGCGACTTCATCAAGTTGCCGTTCTTCCCTTGAAACGTGACTTCGACATCCGCGCCCGGCATTGGCGTGCCGTGAAACTTCTCCAGCATCGGCTTGTGATCCCACAGGTCCATGTGCGACGCCGCTCCAGGGCAGAAAATCTGCAACACCTGCTTCGCCTTCGGTGCAAAATGCGGCTTTTGCAGCGGCGCAGCGGCGAGTTCGTTAGTGAACAAACGCGAAAGCGCGACACCAGTGAGTCCGGTGGTCATTTGGCCGAGAAGATGACGGCGCGTGAGGTCGAGAGAAGTGTTCATGAAACGAATGGAAGGGGGGCTCACTGCTGAGACGACTGTGCTGCCGGGTAATGCGGCAGTGGTTCTGAGCCGGGGCCCGCTTTGATCAGAACGCTTTCCCTGTGAAGAACTCCATCAGGCAATGATCTCCTTCACCACCTCACCGTAAACATCGGTCAGGCGGAAGTCGCGACCAAGGTGGCGAGAGGTGAGCTTGAGGTGATCAATGCCGAGGAGGTGCAGCATGGTGGCATGCAGATCGTGGATGTGGACTTTACCGTTGATGGCTCGGTAGCCCATGTCGTCAGTGTCGCCGTAGGTGAGGCCGGCTTTGACGCCGCCCCCGGCCATCCATGAGCA
>JBEIGR010000031.1:0-18147 GCA_040381795.1 Verrucomicrobiaceae bacterium
CTTCGTGGCCCACGATGGAGTTCATGGTGTGATGGCGGTTTCTGAGTGGAGATTTGGAGGGTCGTAAGCTGAGGCCGATGGTCACGGTCCACTCGTATCCACAGATTTTCCGCCACCATCTTGCCACCCGAGTAAAACCTTTTCGGGATCCGAGGGAGAGGGCCTCAATCCACCGCCAAAAAGCGCACACAGATGCTGCCGGGGACTTCGATCTTCGTGCCGGTGAAGCTCAGCTTGCCGCCTTCGGCCTCCACTTTGAAGAGGGCGGCGGTGCCGCTGTTTTGATGGGCGGCGATGAGCCACTTTCCGGTGGGATCGAGGCAGATGTTGCGAGGGACCTGACCTTCGACGGGCACATTTTGGATGAGCGTGAGCTTTCCGGTGGCCGGATCGCAGTTAAACACGGCGATGGTGTCGTGCGTGCGATTGGAAACATACACGTTTTTGCCGTTCGGATGCGCCAGGGTCTCCGCCGTGCTGAAGCCGGGCTTGCCGCGATCGGCCTCTGGCAAGGTTGAGACGGTCTGCACCTCAGTCATGGCACCGGTGGCCGTGTCGTAAGCGAAAACAGTCTCCGTCATCGCCATCTCGTTGTTCACGAAAACGAACTTCCCGCTCGGATGAAAGGCCAGATGACGCGGGCCGCCGCCGGCGGGCGTTTTGGCAAAGGCAGGCTCATTCGGCGTCATCTTGCCAGTGGCGGGATCGACCTTGTAGATGAGCACCTTATCGAGTCCGAGATCGCAGGCGAAGGCGAAGCGGTTGTCTGGGCTGAAATTCACCGAGTGCGCGTGCGGCCCTTTTTGACGCTTCGGATCAATGCTGCTGCCTTCATGCTGGATGAAGCTCGCGGCCTCCGAGACTTTTCCTTCCGCGCCAATGGCATAAGAGGCCACGCTGCCGCTACCGTAGTTTGCCAAAACCGCCATCTTGCCTGTGGCATCGACATTCAGATGGCAGGGACCGCTGCCGATGGCGCTCTGCTGGTTGAGGAGCGTCAGCTTGCCTGTGTTGGCCTCAATCGAGAAGGAGCTGATGCCGCCACCCTTCTTGCCATCCGGCGTGGTGACATCACCAATGGCATAGAGATACTTCTTTGAAGGATGAATCGAGAGGAAGCCAGGATTGCCCGCTTCCACAGCCAGTTCCGGTTTGGCTAGATCACCGCTGCGGCTGTTGAACCGAGCGACATAGATGCCCTTGGAGCCATTTTTGGCATTCGTGTTCGTGCCGAAATAAACGAGGTAGTTGTCACCTGCGACGGCGGCAGAGGTGACCAAAGCAAAGGCGGTGGCGATCAGGCTGAATTTCATGGCTTCTAATGCTGACGGAAGCCGTCGAAATGGTCAAGCCATGAAAATAGGACTCAGACATTCCGAGCGGATGAGATAAGTGAACTGGCAAGCAGGCCTTTTAACAGCCTTGAGGCTGACGAGATGTTCATCGTTTTACTTCACGTCACGCACCATGCGAATGTCGATCTCGCGTTCGACGTATTTCCATTCTTCGGTGGTGCGCAGTTCGGCGACCATGTCTTCGAAGGCGGCAGCGTCTGCTGGAGTGTAATCGAACAGCGTGATGAAGTCGAAGGGCTGCGGCTCGGCCATGTCACGGCAGTGATGCAGGCGGCGGGCAATGGCAGGCAGATACTTCATGCCAATCTTCGTATGGTGAGAAGTCTCCTCAAAGATGGCGCGGCGCTCGTCCTGGCTCAGTGCCCACCACTTGGCGCTCTTCCGAATCGGGATCAGCGCGGCATGCGTGGCCTCGGGCCGGCCGATGGTGACCTGCTTGGCCGCGAGTTGATCTTTTTCGGCGCGGGTGATGTAGCGCTCATTGCTGGTGACGCCACTCATCTTCCACAGCCCATCCTCCGGCAGCTCTTTGACCTCACCGATCACGATGTCCAACCGCTTCACGGTGGGCAGCGGCTCACCGATCACCGTCTTGCGTGCCGTGACCTGCCAAGCGCCCGAGTTGCCGCCGATGAAAGTGAAGAGCCGTGGATTGGCGATGGTCAGCATGGTGATGGCGTCCTTGGCGGAGAGTGTTTCCTGCAAAGCCACGCTAGCGACGGCCCCGATGCCGGTCAGCCGCTGAATAAAGCTCCGCCTGCCAAGTGTGATGGCAGAATGGGGAAAGGTCGTATCGGGATGATCTCGCATGGGCAGCGCATGTAACACTTTCCTGCGGGCTTCCATCCATTTCTTTGGCGTCATTTACTTCGTCACATTTTTGCCCTTTTTCTTCTTTTTTCAGCCTTGCGGTCAGGATCCCCGTTCCAACGCTGATCTTCCCAACGCGGCGGCTGCATGCTGGCATTCCATTGGTCGAAGAGGGCCACCAGCTCGGCCTTCTTCGTCGGATTCTCGGCGCTAAGGTCTTTTTGTTCGCCGGGGTCGGTAGCTAGGTTCACCAGCATCGG
This sequence comes from Verrucomicrobiaceae bacterium, assembly GCA_040381795.1. Taxonomy (GTDB): domain Bacteria; phylum Verrucomicrobiota; class Verrucomicrobiia; order Verrucomicrobiales; family Verrucomicrobiaceae; genus Prosthecobacter. The sequence goes on from JBEIGR010000031.1 coordinate 2,426, forward strand.
CTCCATATCCATGGAAGCCTTCACGAGCTTCCAATCGCCCTGGCGGACGGCGTGTTGCACACCGAAGCGGAAGTAAAGCTCGCGCGGTGCGAGTTTGTCGGCTTCGCCTTTGAGCAGCGGGAGGAGGTTGATGCCGTCGAGCACTGTAGTCCCGGCTTTAGCCGGTTCTGAGCCACCTGAAGGCGGAACTACAGAACAAGCCGCCAGTGCCGTAGGCAGCACATCAAGCTGAATGACCGGATCATTCACCACGCGATTACCTGGGATCATGGCCTTCCACTGCACCATCCACGTCACACGAATGCCGCCTTCCCACACGAACCACTTCCGACCACGCAGGCCCATCTGCTCGGCTTCGGGTGAGGCACCGCCGTTGTCGCTGATGACAAAAAGAAGCGTGTTTTCCTCCAGCTTGAGGTCGCGCAGCTTCGTCATCACCGTGCCGATGGCCTCATCCGCCTCGCCGATGAGCGCAGCATAGCCCTGCTGGCGTTTGTCGAGGTGCTTGAACTTCTCCAACCAGTGCGGAGAGGCCACGATGGGCGAATGCACGGCGTTGAACGACAGATACAAGAAGAACGGCTTGTCCTTATTCTTGTCGATGAAACCGCAGGCCTCCTTTGCATACACCGGCGATGTCACCGACGCGCCTTCCAGATCTTTCGCCAACTCGCTGCCGCGATAAAATGACGACCCCTTGCCCTCGCCGAGGTTTCCGACCGTTCCCATCGCGAAATCAAAGCCACGCGCAGGCGGCATGAATTCCGGCCCTGTGTCGCCCAGATGCCATTTGCCCACGATGCCCGTCGTGTAGCCCGCAGGCTTCAAATGCTGCGCCATCGTCTTTTCGCTCAAAAGCAGCTCGCGACCTTCCCGCGTCGGATTCGCATCATGGCCCGTGCGTGCTTGATAACGCCCCGTCATCAGCCCCACACGCCCCGGCGAGCACACGCAGCCGCTGGAGTAGCCATTCGTGAAGCGCACGCCGTCCGTCGCGAGGCGGTCCATGTTCAGCATCGGAGCTAATTTGCCACCGTAAGCCCCCGGCTGAGCCCAGCCCATGTCATCGAGGTAAAAGATGACAATGTTCGGCTTGGTAACCGCGATGAGCGAAGAGCAAAGGGCAAAGAGGATGGCGAGGCAACGCATGGAGGCGCTGAAACGCCGCCTTACTGGCATTCTAGCCTGTGTTTCATGATAGAAAAAACGCCTCGATCACTTCGCTCCACCTCGTTGAATGAACTCCTCGCGGCTGATCTGGCCGTCTTTGTCAGCGTCATATTTGCCGAAGCGTTTTGCTGCAGTTTCTGCATCAGACTGGCTGGAGATGAAGTCTTCGCGGCTGATCTTGCCCGCTTTCTCGGCATCGATTTTGTCGAACTTCTCCGCACGCTCGGCTTCTTCCGGGCTGAGGTTGGAGGCCGGCTTCTTCTTGTCCTTGTTTGCATGACGACCGGTGCCGTCGCCGCTGTCGGGGATGCCGCCTGCTGGGTTCAGCTTGGCGAGCACGGCGGTGAGCTTGGCACGAGCGGCGGTGGATTCGGGTGTGTCGGTGGTGATGAGTGTCTCGGTGTATGTTGCATTGCTCATGTCATAAAGTTCGCCCTTCTCATTGAGCTTCCATTTCGCATCCCGCACATACCACATGGCGGCGAGCTGGTTATAGACCCACTCACGCGGCGTGCCGGCTTCTCCGCGCAGCTGCGGAGCGATGCTGTGGCCGTCAAAGACGACTTTCTCCGGCAGTTTGGCACCGATGAGTTCGGCAAAGGTGGGCAGCAGATCGGTGGAGTCGATGAGTTCGGCGGAAACTTTGCCCGCAGGTGTTTTTGCAGGCCAGTTGGCAATGAAGGGCACGAGGCCGCCGCATTCGAGCATGCTGCCTTTCATGCCGGAGAGTGCTTTGCCGCCGATGGTGGAGCGTGGTGTCTGGCCTTTGCCGGTGCCGTTGTCGCCCATGAAGATGATGAGCGTGTTGTCACGAAGTTTGAGCGCCTCCAACTCGGCCACGAGTTTGCCCACGAGCTTGTCCATGTAGAGGATGTTGTCGCCAAAGAGGTCTGCACTATCCGCCGCGCTATCCGGGGTGGGCAGAATGTCGCCATGCACATGCGAGAGGCTGTAGTAGAGAAAGAATGGCGTTGTTTTGTGAGCGTGAATAAAGGCCAAGGCCTGCTCGTGCATCACATTGGGCATGTAGTCCTTTCCGGCCAACGTGAGCTCCTTTCCATTGACGCGGTAGCGCTCCGGTTTCGCTTCTTTTTTGCTCCAATACAAACCGCTGCCGTTGAAGCGCAGGTAGTCGTCAAATCCCGCCTCATCGGGTTCGCCGGGCAATTGGCCCCATTTGCCGATGGCTGAGGTCATGTAGCCAGCGGCCTTGAACGTGCGTGCCAGTCGCATTTCCTCCATCGGCATGACCATGCACGCGTCTTGATTCGACGAGCCATTCCTAAACGCATACCGCCCCGTCTGAATCAGCGCCCGCGAAGGCCCGCAAAGCGCCGCCGTGAAGGCTTTTGTGAAGCGAATACCCGTGACCGCCAACTTATCGATGTGCGGCGTCTTGTAGTGATCCGAGCCATAGCAGCCGACGTTCCCGATGCCGAGATCATCCGCGAGGATGAAGATGACGTTAGGTTTATCCGCAGCGATTCGTTCTTTCGCCATCGAAAGGGCACCGGGCCTCGCGCTGAAATAGCGGGGAGTTGGCTCGGCGGCGGTGATGGCGGAGAACGCAGCGAGAGTAAGGATGGAGGTGATTCGGGTCATGAGATCAGTTTGATGTTTCGTCACGGTGGCAGCAGTTTCACCATCGCCCTCCCCAATGCATCGCCGACCAAAAAATACGTCTCCGCATTGCCAAACTCGTGGTGGCCGTGGCTAGGGTTGGGAGAATCCTCGGCTTTACGAACAAAATCATGCGTGGGGACGAAGATGACGTTGCCTTTGAATTCCTCGCGCTTCGTGGCTGACGCCTGTGCTTCGCGGACGAGTGCGTAATGACCGGGTGCATCGACCCAGGCACCTGTGAGTTCGCCGACGACCACAGGAAGCTTCGGTGAGTTGAACTCTTTGCGGACATCATGGATGAGATTTGCGAGGTTCTTCTCGTATTCGCGGGCCGCTGTGTCCTCGCGTTGCGCGCCATCGTTCCAGCCTTGATACCAGATGAAGCCTGCGAGTTCATAGCCCTGGCCTTGGTAAGCGGGAAAGTCCTGCTGGAGGCTCGCGAGTGCCTCACGCACCTGCGCCACCATCATCGTGTAATACTTCCCCACCTCGCCACCCGATGATGGCGGACGGAAGTCTTTGAACAAGCTCTTGCCGCCCCAGGCCGTCTTGATGAGCAGCACCTGGTTCTTGAGCGCATCGCCCACGACATGGCCGAACTGCAATTCCGGTCCAAAGTGGTGCACATCACCATAAACAGAGAAGCCAAAAGCAAGTGGCCCCTTCAGCAACGGACGATTCACGCGCTGATAGCGCACACACACATCATCGCGCACCGTCCACTTGCCATCGGGTGAACGAAGATGAGCAAACATCGCTGACTTCGCTGGGTCATTCATCAACTGGACTAGCGTGCCCCTGCCCTGGTTGTAGTCCTTGCCGCTCAAGTCCACGACGGCCTGGCCTTCCATGTTTGACTGACCGGCAAGGATGAAGACCTTCACTGGCGGCGTGGCGAAAGCGCTGACGGCAAGCGAGAGTGTGATGAGAATGCTGGAGAGTCGTGAGTTCATTGGCGGGGAGGTGGTCGTCCTTTGCCTTTCGGTCCACCTTTTCCTTTGGGGCCGCTGCTGGCTCGCAGTGGTGGCAAAGACTTCTTCAACTCATCCAGCTTGGCGGTCAGTTGGCGGGCACGCTCGGCTTCCTTGGCGTAGAGGTCCTTCGTTTCGCCGATGTCGGAGCGCAGGTTGAAGAGCGAGAGATTGCCGGTGGTCCATTCGATGAGTTTCCACTCGCCGTTGATGAGCGCGGTGTCGGTGGAGGCGATGAGGAAGGGCTCGCGAGGCATGGTTTTGCTGGTTTGCAGCGCGGGCCATTGGCTGGTGCCATCGAGCTTCGAGTTGGCGGGCAGATTGACTCCCGCAGCCGCGGCGAGGGTGGGAAAGAGGTCCTGCGCCGATAAGGGCTGCTGCGAAAGGGTGCCTGCGGGAAGCTTGCCGGGCCAGCGCATGACGCAGGGCGTGCGAATGCCGCCTTCATAGACCGATTCTTTGCCGTAGCTGAGTGGTTCATTGCTGCTGCTGCGTCGCGGTGCGCCGTTGTCAGAGCAAAAGACGACGAGGGTGTCGTTGCGCATTTTTTGCGTATCGAGCGCGGTGAGGATGCGGCCGATGCTGGCATCGAGGGCGTCGATAACCGCCGTGTAAAGGTTGCCTCGATGTTTGGACACGAGTTCGTCCGGCGCGGCGAGCGGGAAATGCGGGGCATTGAAGGCGACTTGCATCAAGAAGGGCTTCCGCGTGTCCCGCTGCTTGATTTGGCGAATCGCCTCGTCGGCGAGCAAATAGGTCGAGTAGCCTTCTTCTTCGAGCGTCCGGCCATCGCGCTGCCAGTCGATGCGCTCGCCGCGCTGGCCGGTGTGCTTGAAATAATCGATCTCCGCGCCCATGAAGCCGTAGAAGTGATCAAAGCCGTGCTCCTGCGGCGGTTGAACGCTGCCGAGGTGCCATTTGCCGATGAGCGATGTTTCATAGCCTGCGGCTTTGAAGGTCGCTGGCAGCGTGATTGTGCCTTGGGGGATGCCTTCCTGGCCTGGACCGATGATATTGGCGAGACCAAAGCGTCGCGGCATCTGGCCTGTGAGCAAGGCAGCACGCGAGGGGCTGCAAACGGGATAGGTGTAGTAGCGCTGAAGCTCGGTGCCTTCCTTTGCCAGGCGATCGAGATTCGGCGTGCTCATGCTGCGTGAGTGAAAGCCGACGCCGTTCCAGCCCAGATCATCGGCGATGAGGAGAAGGACGTTTGGGGCAGCATGCAGCGATGAAAAGCTCAGTGCCGCGACGATGAGTGCGCAGAACGTTTTCATGGAAAGTCAGATAGGAAAGGATTGAAGGGGCGAGGAGGCGGTGGTCCGCCTTTGGGTGGTCCTTTGCCCTTCGCTCCACCTTTCGCCGTGCCTGGACCTCCGCGACGACCGGGACCGCCACCGCCTTGTTGCGTGGCATCGCAAACGTCCGCATCGCCCAGCGTGGCGGTGCCGAGAGCGCCTTTGAAGCCGCTGACGAAGTAGGGCCAGCTATTGCTCGCATGGTAGTGGTAGCCGAGGCCGTCATGCTCGTGGCCGTTGACGGCATCGAGGTTCTTCGGCGCTTTGCCATCCGTTTCCGTGGGGCCACGCAGGGGGAAGCCATCGAGCGCGAAGCCGACGATCTTGCCCGACTTGTCATCCGCGAGCACAGACGGCGCACGATGGTAGTGATACTCATGCCCGAAGCCGGTGTGGCCGCCGTGCGGATCGAGCGGGGCGATGTTTTGAAACGCGGTGATGCGATGCACCGGCTCCGGCGGGAAAAAGCGCACCCCATTCGTGCTGATGCCCACGCCTGAACGCGGCGAAAACGTGGCCTGTCTCAGCAGGGTGAGCTGTGGCAGCGGTTTCGGGTTCTTTGGCAGGAAAATGGTGACGATCTGCTCCTGCGGCGGCAGCTCGATGACCGAGTTCGTCACGCCGTCCTGCTTCGCCTGCTCAAAGGTCCAACCGCCCAGCTCTGCACGCGCCACCTTGTCGAACTCCGAGCGATCCTTCGTGCGATGCACCGTGCCGTCCGCGTCAAACATGCTCCACCCGCGTGAGTTGAGCCGCTTCAAGTAGTCGCCATCCACGCGATAAAGTTTTTTATCGACGGTGTCCTCCCAGTAGCCTCCTTTGTCCTGAATCGTCTTCGGTGCCCAGGGGCCCGTTTCGTGATCGTAAGGCAATGAGCGCACAACGATCTTATAAACCGTGGCCTTCGAGCCATCGCTGAGCGTGCCTTCCATCTCGGTGATGGGTTTGACGAGCGCACGTTTGTTGAACAACGACGGCAGGTCGATGGACCGAGCGGACAGTGCGGATGCACACAGCAGGAGGGTGAATGCGATGCGTTTCATGAGAGGAGCCTATTGCCCGGTGTAGGCAGGGGAAAAGGTGGCAATGCCTGTGCGCGTGACCTTGTAGAAGCGCTTGGTGTTGTTCGCAGGCAAGGCCGCACCGCTTTCGAGGAGCGTGGTTTGTGTGCTGCCCGCAGCAGCGGAGACGCTCGGGGCGATGGGCGTCCAGGTGCTAAGATTGGACGATGCTTCGACCTGGTAGGTGCCGCCTTCGAGACTGCTCCAGGTGAGCGTGACATCACCACTGGCGGGATTCACTGTCGGGCCGCCGTTCCACGATTCAGCGATGGCCGGGCCGCCGGTGAAAAGCGTGGTGACGCTTTCGGTGATGCTGCCAGTTGGGACACGACCGCCAGTGCGGTTACCATACCAGTAGCGGCCGATGGAGAAAGGAAACGCGGGGGCTCCGGCGGCGTCGATGGGGATGAAGTAAGCGTAGGTGCCGCTCGGAAACTCGGGAGTGACGCAGAGGCGGCCGTTCGGCTTGTCGAGATCAAAGTGGATGCCCTGCGTGTAGCCGCGATCACCGAGATAATCGAAATCCTCCGCATACCAGCCAATGGGAAAGCTCGCGGAGACATCAGGGCCGTAGCTCGCCGCGAGCAAAGTGTAATCCGTGCTGCCGAGCGTGCTTGTGAAGGTGTGAAACAAAGCTGCCCACGGCGCCAATGATCGCCGACCCGTAATGGCGAGATTCGTGGTGCCAAAGGAACCATCGCGTGGCACATGACCTGACACCATGCGCCTTACCGGACTGCTGGCATCCATCGCGCTGCTGTAACCATATGGTCCGTAGATCGGGTAGCCATCGTAGGCCCAGCCGATGATCGGCGAGTGACGCAGATTCGTCGTGTTCTCGGTGTAAGTGTCCGTCGCTGCGTTGTAACTGAGATTGTCGCCGAGCTGATAGCGCAGGGCGCGGGGATTCGCATGGTAGTGATAGCCACCATCAGGTGCCGGATGACCGAAACCGCCATCGAGGATCGGCCCTTCGGCTCCGGTGGCACAGCGGATCCAAACGTTGGTCTGATTGCCCGGCACGCCACCGCCTGTGATGCCGCCATCGCGCTGCGTGGTGGGATTCCAGCCAGAGCCATCGCCGAGATTGGCGATGGTGACGCCATTGACCATCACACCCACAGGGCCCTGAGCCACCTGATTGAAATTGTTCGCCGCAGATGGAGTCGGCGCGAGGGTGGGATTGCGCGGGATCTTGGATGTGAGCCTGCCATTGTCTGGCCACAAGCCATTCACCGTGACCTTCGCATACTCTTTATACCACGGCCCCATCTTGTGGCTGGCGAGGTCAGCCGAGCGCACATAGACAAAATTGGCCGAATAGAGCACTTGCTGCACATCGGCATAAGCAGGCGTGGTTTGAGAAGGGCTGCCCGCGTTCTTCGGAATGCCGACATTCGGCCAGATGCTCACGGGTGCGGTGCTCGTGGTCTCCGTGACGCGGGCGTACTTCGTGGAGTTCGTGGTGAGCCACGAGGTGAGCTGGGGATCAGCGTGAGCCGTCGCCGCGATGAGGAAGCAGCCAAGGAAGCGTTTCATTGTCCCGTGTAAGCTGGGTCATAGGCCGCGGTGGTGGTGCGTGTGACCTTGTAAAAGCGCTTTGTGTTGTTCGCGGGTAACGCGGCAGCGTTCTCTGTGAATGAAGTCTGCGTGCTGTTCGATGCCGCCGAGACTCCCGTGGCGACCGGTGTCCAGGTGCTGAGGTTGTTCGAGGCCTCCACTTGATAGGTGCCACCTTCCACACTGCTCCAGGTCAGCGTGACATTGCCACTCGCCGGAGTGATCGCGGGACCGCTGTTGAAGCTCTCGCTGCTATTGGGGCCGCCGTTGAAGAGCAAGGTGGCACCGACGGGGATGGTGGCATTGTTGGCGGCGTTTTGAGTGCCGTAGTATTGCTTGCTGAGCATGTGCGGGAAGGCCGTGTTCCCACTCGCGTCAAGGGTGACGAAGTAGGCATAGGTGCCGCTGGGGAACTCCGGCGTGACGCAGTTGCGGCCATTGTATTGATCGAGATCAAAGGTGCCCGTGGGGCCTTGCGTCTGTCCGCGATCCCCGAGGTAGTCGTAGTCGCCCGTGTAGCGGCCCAGGGCCAGCGTCGCCGTCGTGGGGCCATAGCCACCCAGTGGCGTGAGCGTGTGGTCGTTGTTCGCGTTCGGCGTGAAAGTGTAGCCATGGGCGATGGCGACCCATTTGGGCAAGGTGGTGCGCCCATCAGCAACGATGTCTGCGGTGCCATAGGTGGCCTTGTTCGCTGCATTCCGCAGCACGAAGCCAGTGCGCATCCGTTTCACCGCGCTGTTTGGATCCATCGCTGACGAGTAACCATAGGGTCCGTAGATCGGGTAGCCATCAAAGCACCAGCCCAGCAGCGGCGAGTGATGCAGTGGCGTCACGGTGCCGCTCGGATCGGTCTCGGTGTAGCTGTAGGTGTTGTTGGTGGCATTGAATGTCGCTGTCATGTTGTCGCCAAGTTGATAGCGCAGCGCCTTGGGCTCGGCGTGATAGTGATACTGGCCGTTGTTGCCCGGTTGATGCGCAAAGCCGGGGTCAAACGTCACGACCTCCACCGCCAGCGCATCGCGGGACCAGAAGCCGTCACCCGTCGCACCCATGGCATCGGTGCCCGTCACCGTGGTCGCCGTCGGAGCGGTGGCGTTGGTTTGGTTGAAGGAAAACGCATCCCCTAGATCATAAATGGCCACGCCATTGACCATCATGCCGATCATGCCGCCGCCGTGGCGCACTTTCGTCGGCGCAGGCACCGGATTGCGCGTGATGCGTGTCGAGTAGTCCCGCGCCAGAGGCCAGAAGCCGAACAAGCCATTTCCAGCCGTGAGCCACGGCCCCATCGTGTAGGACGCGAGGCCGCTGGCATTGATATACACATCCGTCGCCGTGTAGTGGATGCGCTGAACATCGGCATAAACCGGCACCGTTTGCGCCGCAGCACCCGTGTTGCTGTTCGGCGTGACGCTGGGCCACGTCGTGACCGCGTTCGTGTTGCGTGTGCCGGTCGAGGTGCTCGTCGTCTGCACCACCCGCGCCAGCATCCCGGAGTTCTGAGTAAACCAGGAGGTCAGGATCGGATCGGCATGGGCAGCCACGGCCCCGAGGGCCAGCATGGCGGTGATAAGAAGGCTTGGTCGGTTCATCAGCTCCTCCCATGAGCCCTGAACCTTAAAGCAGCATGAAAGGCGCATCAAAATCATCCTCAGCTGTCGCTTTCACCTTGGATTAAGGTTCACGCTCCAGCATGATGACCTCCCATGCGCCTCCTTGTCGTCGAAGACGAACCTCACCTGCTCAGCAGCCTCGCGGAGGCGCTGCGTGAGGACGGCTATGCCGTCGATGAAGCGAGCGATGGCGAGGACGGGCTCGCGAAAGCGATGATGTGGGACTACAACGCCATCGTGCTCGATGTGATGATGCCCGTGATGGACGGCTTTGAGGTGCTGAAGCGCCTGCGCCTGCACAAAACGACGCCCGTTCTCATGCTCACTGCACGTCACAGCACGAAGGAACGCGTGCGCGGCCTCGACACCGGCGCGGACGACTATTTGCCAAAGCCCTGCGAGCTGCCGGAGTTGCTCGCACGCATCCGTGCCCTGATCCGTCGCAGCACGGGCCAGGCTAAAGCAGTCGTCACGATCGGCGATGTGGCCGTGGACACCGTCGGCCACACCGTCACGAAGGGCGGCGAGCCCGTCCCACTCACCGCACGCGAGATCGCCCTCATCGAGTATCTCGCGCTGCATCGCGGTCGCGTCGTCACTCGCGAGCGACTCTACGAGCAGCTTTTTGATGAAAACGAAAGCAGTCTCTCGAACCTGCTGGATGTTTACGTCTCGAACGTGCGCAGGAAGCTCGGGCACGATCTCATCGTCACCCGCCGCGGACTCGGCTACTCCATGGAATGATGTTTCCCGAATCCCTCCGGCTCCGCATTCAGCTATGGCATGGGTTTCTCCTCGCCGCCGTGCTGACCGGCTTCGCGGTCGGCGCGTATCGCTATCAGGCGGTCAATGAAATGCGCCGGGTGGATGCGGAGATTCGGCTGCGCGTGCGTGCGGTGACGGATTCGCTGGTTTCGACACGCGGCCAGGGCGGGCGACCACCGCCACCGGGTGTGGAGCGTGAGTTCAAGCTCGCCCCCGCACGAGCGGCCCTGTTTGATGGCACGGATGGCTCGGATTATTACTACGCCGTGTGGCGGCGCGATGGCTCCGAGTGGGCCTGCTCGGAAAAAGCGCCGCTGCCCATCGAACGACCCACACGCCCCAACGACAACGAACCTCTGCAAAGCGAGCGCACTCGCGGCGAGCTCCGCGAAGCCTTCACCTTCACACCACCGGGCGAATGCTTGCTCGCAGGCCGATCCATCGCGCCTGAACTCGCCGCGCTGCGTGACTACGCACGCTGGCTCGCCGCCATCGCCGCCTCCGTGCTCGCCTTTGCCCTCGCCATCGGCTGGTGGATCACCTCACGCGCCCTGCGCCCCATCACCAGCATCGTGGACACAGCCCAACGCATCGCCACCGGCGACCTCAGCGAGCGCATCCCTGTCCGATCTGCGAGCAGCGAACTCGGCCACCTCTCCACCGTCCTCAACGACACCTTTGCCCAACTCGAATCCACCTTCGCGCGCCAGGCACGCTTCACCGCCGATGCCGCCCACGAGTTGCGCACGCCTGTCGCCATCATCCTCTCGCAAGCGCAGCGCGTGCTCACCCGTGAACGCGATCCCGCCACCTATCAGCGCACCCTCGAAGCTTGCGTCAGTGCCGCCCGCCGCCTCAATCAACTCACCGAGTCCATGCTCACCCTCGCCACCCACGACGGCGATGCCATTTCGGTCAAATACGAGCCCTGCGATCTCGCGGTTATCGCTCGTGAAACCGCAGAACCCCTCCAACCACTCGCCGAGGAAAGGCACATCGCTCTTGAACTCAATCTCGCACCCGCTCCCTGCATCGGCGACGCGCTGCGCCTTTCCCAAATCGTCCTCAACCTGCTCAGCAACGCCCTCGATCACACGCCCGATGGTGGCCGTATCTCTCTGAGAACCACCACTGACTCTGATCAGTCCCTCTTCACCATCACCGACAACGGTAGCGGCATCGCCGAAGAGCACCTACCCCGCATCTTTGACCGTTTCTATCGCGCCGATGCATCCCGCACCCGCACCATCGGCGGCGCGGGCCTGGGTTTGTCCATCTGCAAAGCCATCGCCGATGAACACGGAGCGACACTGGAGGTCGCGAGTGAACTTAACAAGGGTAGCGTATTCAAACTGATGTTGCCGCGTGCTAGGTAGCACGAACTACGCTTGCCACTCCAGTCGTTGTTTCAACTTGGTGAGCTTCTCCTTCAGCCGCGCATACGGCACCTGCTGCACAGGTATGTTTTCGCTCAGGGCCATGGCGGCGGCGACTCCGGCGGACTCGCCGAGGATCATCCAAACGGGTTCCATGCGAATGGAGGTCATCGCGATGTGGCTGGCGGAGACACAGACGGGCACGAGGAGATTCGTACACTCGCTTTCCTTCGGCGTGATAACGCGATACGGGATCTTGTAGATGCCTTCATGCTTATCATCGAGGTAGAGCATGGAGAACTCGCCGCCGTAGAGCGCCACTTTGCCTTCGTGGACATACGTCGCATACGGCCAATCATCCACACCGTAGGAGGCGAGGCCGATGCTGTCCGCGTGATCGGTGCTGCCTTCGAGATCTTTTTGAGTCACGACATAGTCGGACTTCATGCGGCGGGCCTCGCGCACATAGAGTTGGTGAGGCCAGCCCTGCGTGTCGTCGAAAATGCCGCGTTGAAAGCCGAGCTCGGTGGCGAGTTGCTTGAACTTGTCCGGCACGCAGTCATCGGTGCGCAGGAAGTGCGTCATGCCGCGCATGAACTCCTGGTCCGCTTTCCAAATGCGAGCGCGAGTCGCGTAGTCGCCATCGGGATACGCGGCGTTGCTGCCGTAGTTCGTCGGCGCGAGCAAAGCGCGGGCGAGATTGCCAGCACCCATGGAGTGAATGCGTCCGCCTGCTTCTTCAAAGAAGCCGAGCTTGCCCTTCATGCGGCGTCCCACGTCGATGCCGGCCTTGGTTTTGAAGCCGCGACGATACAACTCCCACTGCTTCGGGTCGTAATGCTCCGGTGGGTCGATGGGGATGCGATCCGCGTCTTTGCTGAACTTCCAGCGAAAGCCGTAACCCATCGTCAGACGATCCGCGCTGCCCTCTGGCTGCGCTTTCATGTCTTGAATGAAGGGCAGCAGGCCGCTCTTCGCATCGCCCGGCGTCACATACGGGTCGATGGCATACACGGCCAGATTCGGCCGCACACCAGCGAGCGATTCGCCATACTCATCGCGACTCTCGCGGCCCCAAGTGTAGCTTACGCCCGCGCGAGCCATGAGATCGCCCTCATACGAGCAGTCGATGAAAACCTGCGCGGCGATGGTCATCGCGTTCGCTTTCGTCGTCGCCGCCACCGGGCATCCAAGCGCATCCGGCGGCGCGTGATCGAGCGTGAGGCTGCGAATCGCCGTGCCTTCCTTCTGCACGGCACTCACGCGATGCTCATAGATCACGCGGATGTGATACTTCTTCACCAAATCCCGAAACACCTGCCGATACTGGGCATCGTCGTAGTTCTTCGACAGGATGCTCAAAGCCGTGCCACCCACCGCCTCCTCGCGTCCCCAATCCACATGGCTCAAGCCCCCGCCCGTCATGCCTCCGAGCCATCGACTCGGCTCCACGATCACCGCCCTTCGCCCCTGCTTCACCGCCGTAACCGCTGCCATCACACCACTCGCCGTGCCGCCGTAGATGCAGATGTCAGAGCTGTCGTTTTCAGCAGCGGATGATAGACACGGCAACGTGCTGGCCGCCAAGGTGCCGGTGATGAAGCGGCGACGGGAGAGGGGCGAAGATGTCATGGCGATTTGCATTAGCACTCACTTCCCGCCCTTGATGAACTCTTCGCGAGAAAGAAAGCCATCCTTGTCCTTATCGAACTTGGTGAAGCGCTCCTTCGCCTCATCGCCGTTGGATTGCCGGGCGAGATACTCATCGAGCGTGAGCTTGGCTTTGCCAGGGTAGAGGCGGTCGTAACGCACATCGCGAGGCTCGTCGGTGGAGGTGGTGGCGGGCTTGGTGGGCGACTTGCTCGTGCCTTTGCCTTTCGATTTCGCAGCGGGATTGAGATCCGAGCCGACGGGCGGCAGGTGTTTGATGAGCGTTTCGAGCAGTTCCTTGTGCTCGGGCTTGTCGGCGAGGCTGATGGTCTCGGTGGGGTCGGCTTGCTCGTCGTAGAGTTCGGTGGCGATGATCTTGGAGCCGTTGCGTTCACGCCAGAAGGTGGCGCGGTAGCGGTCGTTGCGGATGCTGTAGCCCATGACGGGGCCTTCCGGGGCACCGCGTGGATACTGGCTGATGGCGACATCGGTGGCAGGTGCCGACGGGTTTTCGATGAAGGACTTCAAGCTGCTGCCGCCGAGGCCGCTCGGGATTGGCAGGCCGCAGACATCGGCGAGCGTGGGATAGACATCGACGAACTCGACCGGTGCCTCGCACTTCTGCCCGGCGGTTTTCGTTCCCGGCACGCTGATAAGCAGCGGTGCACGTGCGGCGATCTCAAAGTTCGTGTGCTTGTGCCAAAGGCCGTGATCGCCGAGCTGCCAGCCGTGATCGCCCCAGAGCACGATGATCGTGTTGTCGGCGAGACCTTCTTTATCGAGTGCGTCGAGCACTTTGCCGATCTGTGCATCGGTGTAGCTGATGCAGGCATAGTAGCCGTGACGCAGTGTTTTCGCGAAGTCAGCGGGGATGGGATTCTCCTTCGGCACGCCGGGGTAGGCATGGAGCTCGCTGTTGTTGTGCCCGGCAAACTCAGGACTGCCAGCGGGCAATTTGTCCGTGGTGGGCACGGGGATCGTGTTTGGGTCGTAGAGGTCCCAATACTTCTTCGGTGCCACGAAAGGCAGGTGCGGCTTCAAAAAGCCCACGGCGAGAAAAAACGGCTCGCTCTTCGATTTGAGCCCTGCGAGACGCTTCACCGCTTCCGCTGCTGTCGCACCATCGGGGAGTTGATCATCCGCTTTCGGGCTCACTTCATACGCGGGGCCTTTTTTGGAGCTTTTGCCGTTTTTGCGGGGTTCTCCGCCTTCTTGCGGGTCGCTGTATTCTTCGGTGTTCACGTCGTGTCGTGTCACGATCTGCTTCGTCCAATCCACGGGATCGGTATCGACGGCACGGCCTTTCGGATACCAATGCGGTTCGTTCCAGGAGCGGCCATCTTCAAAGCCTGCGTGGTAGAGCTTGCTCAGCGCGGCGCAGTGATAGCCGTTGGCCTTGAAGTGCTGCGGCAAGGTGATGCAATCCGGCTGCGCCACGCGGAAATGCGTCTCCAGATCCCACACCTTTGTCACATCCGGCCGCAGACCAGTCATGATGGCGGTGCGCGATGGGCTGCACACGGCCTGCTGGCAGTAGGCTTTGTTGAAAACGATGCCGCGAGCCGCGATGCGGTCGATGTTCGGCGTTTTGATGATCTTGTTGCCATAGCAGCCGAGGTCTGGTCGCAGGTCATCAACAGCGATGAAAAGGACGTTCGGCTTCGTTGAGGCGTGCAGCGAGGTGAGCAGCGCGAGCATCAGGGCGACGAGGAGAGTGAGGGCAGATTTCATTTTGATTGAGATTGTTTTGACGAGGTTGGGGAATGCTTGGCGGAGGAACCGGCTTTCCCGTCTAGGAGCGCCTCCAGAGCAAGTCGGTTATCGTCAGGTGCATCTGGTCGAGGTTGCAGCCGTAGTTCTTCCATTTCTTCTACTTGGCGTCCTTTCGCTTGCCTGCTTTGCGCATGGCTTTTTTGTCTTCCTTGTTGGTGGGTGCGTCAGGCTCGTTGTGCGCCGGCAGGAGCGCTTTGAACTTGGTCATGATGGGCTTGGATTCAGGATGGGCGGCCAGATTCTTGTGTTCCAGCGGGTCGGTGCGGTGGTCGTAGAGCTCCTCGGTGCCATTCGCTTTGCCTCCATACCAAGTATAGCGGTAACGGCCATCGGTGAGGGAATGGTTGCTGAACTGGTAGGTGGTCAGGGTGGGATGCTCCCACTCCATCTTCGGGTCCTTCAGCAAGGGCACAAAGCTGCGTCCTTCGTTCTCCGCATTGGGCGGAAGCCCGCACAACTCGACCAGCGTGGGATACATATCGAGCAGGTTGACGACACCATCGCACTTAACACTGGCGGTTGTCATGCCGGGCACGCGGACCATGAAAGGCACGCGGTCCGACTCTTCCCACAGATCGGTTTTGCCGTATTTCGTCTTCTCGCCGAGATGCCAGCCGTGATCGCCCCAAAGCATGAGGATGGTGTTGTCGGCATACTGACTCTTCTTCAATGCATCGAACAGCACACCCAGGCAGTGGTCCACGTAGCTGATGTTTGCCAGGTAGGCACGTTGCGCTTGCTTGTGCATGTTGGCTTTGTCGATCGCGTCAAACGAGCCAATCGAAGACTTGAACAGGCGTTTGCCATTGGCATCCACGATGTCATCGAGATCGTCGCGGAAGATTTCGACCGGCTTGATGCTTTC
>JBEIGR010000032.1:0-18050 GCA_040381795.1 Verrucomicrobiaceae bacterium
AGGTCATCCGTTTTCAGAATCTCCTGCTGCGCCTGTTGAATAAGTTGAAAGAGCCGCCTTCCAAATTCCAAGAACCTGCGTCCCTCTCTCTCGGTGAGCCAACACGATGACTCCGGCGATGTGTCATCACAGCACCAGTAGAAGAACGAGTCGAACAAATTAAAAGGTATGGAGCTCTCAGGCCATGGACAGCGGCCATTTGGATATTCATCCTCGCGTTTCGAAGCCATCTGCATGGTGACACCCGGCGGCACCTCAAGCGCCTTCACCCACAGATACTTTCAAACATCGCCCGGACGACGGATCATCATGAGTTCGTAAACACGATAGGCTTGAAGGGCATCAGCCAACAAATGCTCCAGGGCATGATGCTGGACTTCCACGCGAAAAGGTATTGGATCTCCACGGAAGGGATGACATGTCAGATCAAGGATCATGGCGTTTCATCCTCCAATGCTTCAGTGTGTTCCTGCTGCCATTGCACCATCCGGTGGTGGATGTCGTGGTAGGCGGAGAGTTTGGGGCGCTGGGTGGGACTGGCGGCGATGGAGCTTTTAAAATTGCCGTAGTCGATGCTGCCGGTGAGGGCGCTCATGAAGCGTGGCAGATCAGCGGCAGGGCAAAGGATGCGCCACGGGTAATCGGAGCCTGCATACGAGGAGATGGGCGTGCCGGTGCCAGCGGCTTGGGCGAGCTGATCGAGATCCTCCCGGCAGCGAGCTCGAATATGAAAGGTGTCAGGTTCTTTGCGGACGATGGAATAAAAGCCGAGTTGGGTGCAGAGCCACATGACGGTTTAACTGGGAAGGTTTGATTGTTGCCGGAACAGGCAGGCGACCGAACCGGCGCTGGCGGTGGCAAGCACGAGCGAGACGGCGAAGATGCCGGAGAGGAGGGCAATGATACTGCCGAGGAGATTGATGGCGGTGAGGAGGCTCAAGGGTGATGGCTTCGCGACGACATTGAGCGGCACATGTCGCTTCACCTTGCGGAAGAGGCGCTGGTGCCAGGGACGGCGGCGGTTGGTCATTTCTGCTCCTCCTCTTTGACGATGTCATTCATGGGCTGGGCATCGGTTCCCATGGCTAGGGACTCCTGATCGGCAGCAGGGCGCTCAATGGGGGGCTTTTTGCGGCGTTGTTTCTTCGGTTTCTCCGGTGGCTTGGAGGGCAAAAACCATTCACGCACCGCTTTCTCAATGCCCGCGACATCGTTGCTCCAGAACCAAACGTTGCGACTCTCGGACATCGGGCGGCCCAGGTCCTCACTGCCATCGGAGTGATACCAAGTGTCGACGTTGTCCAACAAGAAGTCATGGAGTGCCGTCAGGGGCTCCTCTTTTTCGCCCAACTCACAGATCTCCACGTAAACATCGTTCAGCGAGCCGGCGTCTAAGGATCCAAAGGTCAGATCGATGTCCGCCAGCAAGTGATTGCAATGGGCCTGCGGGCCCTGGCAGATGGGACAGGTTCCCGTTCTCAAATGCTGGGCGATCCACGCATTCTCTGCGTCGGATTCCGCTAAATCTTCTTCCTCGGAGTCTTCAACATCTTCCTCCGATTCCCGATCCGCCAACTCACTGATGAAGCTCTCAAACTCCTGCTTGGCGTAGGTTCTGGCACTTTTGAGCGAAGGAAAGTAGCCGATGTCGTCGAACTCGTTGGCGCGAATCCAGAAGACGGGTCCGGTCTCCCAAAGCTCAATTTCAAAGATGTCATCATCCGGAGCCGCAGCCTCAATGGTATCCTCAGGTGATCCAGAGAGATCCATCTTGCTCTCCTCGACGAGAGCCAACAGGTCGCCGACTTCGCCGGCCTGAAACTGTTTCATCTGCTGTTTGGCATCCGGGCCATAGTGCTCGGTGACGAGCTTCTTGATGGCTTTCGACTTGAGCAGGATGTCTATGAAGGTCTGAAGCGGTTTGGGTTCGATCATGACGGTGCCTTTCCGTTTGGCTGGATGTGAAGGGTTTCGGTGAAGGAATATGACGCGAATCCTGATGGGGCCATGAGACCCGTAAAAGGGGACTCACGCTGGAGCTTGCGGATGAATCGATGAAACCAGGGGCGGCGGCGGTTGATCATTTCTGCTCCTCCTCCTTCACGATCTCATTCATGGACTTGGCATCGTCTTCCATGGCCTGGGTATCCATGTTGCCACCGCTTTTCATGCGCATGGCGCGGACCTTGCGCGACATGGCACTGCCGGTGGTTCGAATGCCTTTCGGGTTGTAGCTGACATTGGCACTGAGCGAAGCATTCATGTGCATGGCACTGCCGCTGGCGATGGCGTCTTGATTGGCTGCGAGGAAGAGGAACTCCCAGCCTTTCTGGTCGCGGTAGAGGCGGATTAGATCGCCGATGTGCTTGATGGTGTATTCCTGGGAGGCGTTCTCCATACCGTCGGTGAAGATGGCGAGGATGACTTTGCCGGGCTTCTCACCCTCTGGCAGAGCACTGATGCGGCGGTCGGTTTCTTTGATGGTGCGGCCGATGGCATCGAGCAAAGCGGTGCTGCCGCGTGGCGTGTAGGTGGCAGCGGTGAGCTGGGGCACGTCCTTAATGAGCATGGCGGGAACGGGGACCTCGTAGGCGTCATCGAACTGGATGAGCGTGAGGCGGGCATCGCCGGGAACGTCGAGCTGGGATTTGATGAAGTCATTGAAGGCGGCGACGGCGGGTTCCTGCATGGGCTGCATGGAACCGGAGCGGTCGAGGATGTAGGCGATTTCGGTGAGTTGGGTGTTCATGGGATTGGGATGGGTTGTTGGTTACGGGTTTGAGGCCGATGACTTGGCGGCTTGCTCGGCCATTTCCTCCTCCACGGCGGCGATCAGCTCGGCCCTGGCAGCGTTCAGTTTGGCTTTCATTTCTGCCTGCGTCAGTGGTGGACCAGATCGTGGCGGCGGTGGTGGCACGGGAAACCACTGGCTGATGAGGGAGTCCTCCGGTTCGAGAAATTCGAGCAAGATTCTTCGCACTGGACGCACCTTCTCCATCTGCTGCTCCAGGTAGGCCTGGCAGCGCGGGCTTTGCCAAAACAGCGCCAATGCCTGGCGGTCGCGCTCGTCGAGGTGCTCTGGCAGGCGGTGGACGGTGTAACCGCTGTCCACGAGCGTTAAATGCGCAGGTGCTGGGAACGAGAGCGCATTCAGCACGGGCGGAGTCGCGCAGTCCGCCCCCAAAGGCAGCAGCCACATCAGGCGCATGTAGCGGCGCAGGTCGTCCGTGCCATGAATCATGCGCACGTCTGGGATGTGCAGACCGCTGCCGCTGCCCGCTTGGTGAAGAAGGTCATCGAGCGGCTTGCTATCGATGCAGAACTGAATGCCTGAGGGAAGAAGAGCCATGGGATGTGAGTGGTTGGAAACAAAGGGCGCGGAGTGGTGAATGGTGAGGGTCAGGCCAGCCAGTCGCGCTGGGTGAAGACGGGGACCTCCTGGCGCTCGCAGAGGCGGATGGTGTGGGCGGTGCCGCCACTGGTTGGACCAATGTTGTTGATGAAAAACAGTGCCACGGTGGCGGGCGCGAGCTTCAACGCCGGACTGCCGATGACCTTCAAGGCATCGCGCACGAGATACTGCGCCTTGGCATAGGCGGGATTGCCGGACTGACCGCGCAGGTAGAGATCGAAGAGCCGATGATTCTCAGGCGAGGCGGCAAAGGATGCGCGAGCAAGATGGTGGCGCTCTTCTAAGGGCAGATCGTCCAAGGCCAGACAGGTGGCGGAAACAGGACGACGCGAGCGACCCATGCCGGGCGTGGGCAGAACGAGCTGCAGCTTTGAACCCGGAACGGTGGCGACGCCTGTGGCAAAAGCTTCATCGGTGCCGGTGGCATTGCCGCTGCGGAACACGGCCAGAGGGAAAACTTCGGCCAGATGCCGCCCCACATCAGCGAGCGCCTGCCGTTTCTCGGTAGGAAGCTGGCGGGTGCCCTCCAGCAGGATGACGGGTGTGGTCGCACGGCTGAGCAGGGGTTGGAGTTGAGCGAGAAAGTGGGAACGCATGTGGGAGTGGTCTGAACATTCGCATCCTCGCACAGGGGGGCGGACATTTGCGGGGCGACAGACGAAGTTTCTGCGGTATTTTTTAGCTAACATATCCAAAGCATCTTCAACACGGGTACCACCAGCGACAGCTTCCACTCCCAGCTCGAGCATTCTTTGGGCTGGTAAAATAAAGTCCCGGGCAGTAACAAGAGAGTCCGCGCATGAGTCTATTATTTGTTTCTGACCTTCATTACTCGCTGAAGCAGTACGACTGGCTGCTGTCTCAGGCGGGCGACTTTGAGCTGGTGGTGATCGGCGGTGATCTCCTGGACCTCTCCTCGCCGCTGGATGCGGATGTGCAGATCACCATTGTGGAGAAGTATCTGGAACTCCTGCGGCAGAAGACCACGCTGGTGGTGAGTTCCGGGAATCACGACGGGGACAGCCGGAACGCGGCGGATGAATCCATCGCTGAATGGCTGTGTGCCGCGCGAAAAGACCGCCTGTATGTGGATGGCGACAGCTTCGAGATGGGTAAGACTTTGATCACCGTGTGCCCGTGGTGTGACGGGGAGGTCAGCCGGTCGGAGGTCGAGGCGCAACTAGCCCGGGAAGCGGCCCAAGTGACAGGACGCTGGGTGTGGATTTACCACGCACCGCCGGAAGGCTCACGCACCAGCTGGGCGGGACGGAAGTTTATCGGCGACGAGTTTCTGAGTGCCATGATTAAACGCTTTAACCCCGACATGGTGATGAGCGGGCATATCCACAACTCGCCGTTCTACGCACAGGGCTCCTGGGTGGACCGCATCGGTCGAACCTGGGTTTTCAATCCAGGCCGCCAGCTCGGTGCTCAGCCCGCCACAATCATTGTTGACCTGGAGGCGCTGTCTGCGGAATGGAGTTCGTCGGAAGGGCATTCAATCCAAGACCTCCGGATCGCGGAGAGTTGAGGCTTTCGGCCGCTGGCGCTCGCGCGGTTGGCGGTGCATGAGTGTGTCGAGCATGCTGTCCAGGATGGCGAGATGGTCGTGGCCGGTGAATTGCTGCTTCACATCCACGAGATATTTGTTCATCGCATCCAGACGCCGGGCCAGCAGCCGACACAGATGCAGACTGATGGACGGATTTTTTTCGAGGAAATCAGCAGGGTCATGCACCACCTGGAAACTCACTGGCGTGACGGCGCGCACGGTCGCCGTGTGCGGCACATGCATGAGCGCGGAAAGATCACCAAAAATGGCGCCCACCTCGTTCGCTTTTGCCACCGTCACGCCGTCTTTGACGACCTCGACCGTACCTTCGATCAGGAAATAGAGATACCCGGTGTTCACCCCTTGGGTCAGCACATGCTCGCCAGCGGAGAAACGCTGCACCGGATAGTCATCAAGAGCGGAGAACTGAAAGTCCATGTTGGTCGGGGTAAGTAGCAGATGAGTCGAGCGGACAGCCTGTTCTAAAACGGAACTGTGGTTTGGCGTAGTATAATTTGACGCAGGCAATGTGCCATCAAGGCGGGAATTTGCAGGGCGACAGCCGAACTTTCCGCCGTATTTCTTTCGCTGCCATGTCCAAAACATCCGCATCTCGAAGATCACGAACCAAAGATCCCTCTCCGATCTCGGTCATACGCAAAGGAACCAGCCGAGTCGCCATGTGGCGGGTGCTGGAAATCCACAAGTTCGTGCAGACAGGCAAGTATCCAAACTGCTCCACCCTGGCAGCAGAGATCGAGGTGACGCCCAAGACGATCCAGCGCGACATCACTTTCATGCGAGACCAGTTGGATCTGCCGCTGGAGTATGATCAGCTCAAGCATGGCTACTACTACACGCGGCCGCTGCATGAGTTCCCCATGCTGTATCTTTCGCGCAATGACCTAGTGGCGCTGTTCCTGGCACGTCATGCGTTGGAACCGCTGCGCGGCACGCGACTGGAGCGCATGCTGAGCGAGAGCTTCAGCAAGATCGCGGAGGCCTGTCCGGGGGAGATTTCCATCCAGTGGCAGGAGCTGGACGATGTGTTCTCCGTGAAAGCCGCCGGCGTGCTGGCGGCGGATGTGACGCTCTTTGGGGACCTGCTGGACGCTGTGCGGGCCTGCCGGGAGGTGAGCTTTGACTATCGGAAGCTGACGGCTGACCAGCCGGAGCGGAGGACAGTGCGGCCGCATCATGTGGGCCAGATCGAGCACGGGTGGTATCTGATCGCTTTTGACCCGGCACGGGGAGCGATGCGGACTTTTGCGCTCCAGCGGATGTCGAACCTGCAAATGGAGCGGGTGAGGTTCATGCGTGAGGCGGGGTTCAATGCCCGCGACCACCTGGGCGGCGGCTTCGGCGTGTGGAGCTACGCCGGCGAAGAGAATCGCAAGCATGAGGTCCATATTCGATTGGAGGGGTATGCGGCTCGTGTGGTGGCGGAGCGGATGTGGCACTCCACGCAAGCCATCCGCAAACTCAAACCCGATGGCAGTATCATTGAGTTTCAGGCGGACCTCTCGGGCCTGGAGGAAATCACCCGCTGGGTGCTGAGCTGGGGCAGCAAGGCCAGGGTGCTGGGACCGCCGGAGCTGGTGAAGAGAGTGCGGGAGGAATTGGAGGGAATGCGCCTGTCGATCAGCGCCTGAGAACCAAGTCCTTGACTCGGCGCGGGATCATGGCGCTTCGAATGACCTCCGGCTGAATGCTGCGCAGGAAGTCCATCAAAATCACGGGTGACTCGACAATCATCCGCTCAATCTGATCTCGGCGATGCGTCCACCTGGAATTCCGATGCAGGTATTCCAAATCGGCCAAGATCTCTTCAACATCGCTTTCTTCAAAGCCGGCGAGTTGAAATGAATATGGGTCGAGTAGTGGGGGTGGCATTTGATTTCAGACTTGGGGCACTTTGCACAAAAGATCGGGGTTGATCCAGTGGGAAGAGTTTTCGGTGATTCTATCTGGATATACGTCGCCCTCCAGCGGTTGGGCGGAAAAGGGTAGGGGGGGCGGAGACAATGTCGTGGACTTGTCATTCGACATTCCCGCCGGGCCATTCACTATCCGCGGCCCATGTTCACCCCTCCGCACGTCTTTGACCAGCCCGCCCCGGCCTTTGACATCCACAGCATCGAGACTCCGGCCTTCGTCGTCGATCTCGGATTGCTGCGCAAAAATCTGGAGCGTCTCGCCCTCGTGCAGCATGAGGCAGGTGTGAAGGTGCTGCTGGCTTTGAAGGGCTTTTCGATGTTCAGCACCTTCGATCTGGTGCGTGAGTATCTGAGCGGCTGCTGTGCCAGCGGACTGAATGAGGCGCTGCTGGCCTACCACGAATTTGGCAAAGAGGTCCACGTCTATGCCCCGGCCTTCAAGCCAAAGGAGATGGAGCAGATCCTGCCCATCGCCAACCACATCAGCTTCAATTCCCTGGCCCAGTGGCGCAAATTTCGCCCGATGATCGAGGCGGCCCGTGCTGCGGGCCAAAACGCACCCAGCCCCGGCATCCGCGTAAACCCGGAGCACAGCGAGGTGGAGGTCTCGCTTTACGATCCGTGCTCGCCCGGCTGCCGTCTCGGCATTCGGGCGGATTCTCTCGAAGGAGAAGAACTCAGCGGCATCGAGGGTCTGCACTTTCATGCGCTTTGCGAACAGGGCAGCGATGTGCTCGAACGCGTCGTGGGTGCCGTAGAGAAGCGCTTTCCCAAGCTCATCGAGCAGGTGGAGTGGGTGAACATGGGCGGCGGCCACCACATCTCCCGCAGCGATTACGATCTCGAGCGCCTCATCCGCGTGCTGAAGACCTTCAAAGCCCGCTGGGGCAAAGAACAAGTCTATCTCGAGCCCGGCGAGGCTGTCGGCCTCAACACTGGTTACCTCATCGCCGAGGTGCAGGACATCGTCGGTGCCCGCAAAACCTCCGTTGCCATTTCCAAACCTCAAAACACACTTCGCCATGACCAAGATCACCCCGGTTCTCAATCTCATCGCACGCCGCAGGATGCGCTCGATGCAGCAGTCCGACTCCACCGCCGCCTCCACGATGCCGAAGGCCGACTTGATTGCCCAGATGCGGCGCAACGGCTCCACACCGAGACCGAATCCCTTCTCCAATGGGCCACAGAAAACGAATGTCTGATCAGTCGCAGCCAGCTCGAAGGGCACATCAGCGGCATGCAGGAACTCGAAGGAGCCTCCGAGCATGACGTATGCCTCAATCACGATCAGAGCCGTGTTCTGAAGTGGACGAAGCCGCCTAACTTCGGCGCTCGCGGCAGTGCCCTCGGCTACTTGGAAAACGTCATCGCCTGCAACGTGCTTTTCGATCTCGATTGGCGCTTTGAGGCCGTGGTCAAAGCCGAAGACGGCGTTCGCATCCTCACCAGCCAGCCTTTCGTGCTAGGTGAAAATCCCAGCGTGGAAGAAATCGACAGCTGGTTTTCGGCGCTCGGATTCAGCAAGGAGCGAGAGAACACCTACGCTCGCGATGACGGCCTCAAAATCGCCGACGCCCGCCCGGACAACATTCTGCGCCGTAGCGATGGTTCACTCATCCCGATTGACGTTCACATCCTCGGTGCCGCACCTGATGCGCTGCCAGTGAGTGAGGAAGAAAGCGATGAAGCCACCTGCGACATCCTTCCCACTGTCATCCTCGATCTGTCCGCCAGCGCCCATATGCCGGACACGATGGAGATGCCTTACCGCCCGCACATTTTTGGCGGCGGCATGCCGGGTGAATTTCCGCATGAATATAAAATGGGCGGCATGACCTGCCTGGCAGGGGATGTGCTGAGCGGCTTCTCCTTCCCACAGCCGCTCGAAATCGGTCAGCGCCTCGTCTTTGCGGATATGGCCCACTACACCATGGTCAAGACGACGACTTTCAACGGCGTGCATCATCCCGATATCGCCATCTACGATCCGGCGAAGAAGGAATACCGCGTCGTCCGCCGCTTCCGTTACGAGGACTTCCGCGACAAGCTTTCGTGAGCGCATGAACCAGGGATTGCCTCTTGTGCAAAACCGGGTCTCCCGCTACTCTCAACTCCCTTCAATCGAATGGAAACTGCTGTGTCTTTGCGCCGTCTGGGAGCCTGCCTGCTGCTTGGCGCGGGGCTGGCTGCCACGGCGTGTGCGCAGGACGTAGCGGCGTTGAGGCTGAACTTTGAGCGGTCCTGGATCGCGGCTACGCTGGGGCCTGTGAAGCGGCAGATGTCGGAACTAGCGACGCTGGAAAAAAAACTCGCTGCGGCGAGCGATTACGATGGAGCCATCCGTGCCCGCGAGGAGAGGCTGAAGCTTCAACATGAGATCGAGCGGTTGGACAAGGAACTGCTGCTGCTGCAATCCCGCGAGCTTTCGATGAAATCCTCTCAACTCGGCGAGAAGATCACGCTCTCCATCGACTCTGCGGTGCTCAAGGAGGTGAAACGCGAGGGCGGTGCCATCACGGGATGGTCACGGCCAGGTGCCTCGGCGGAGTGGAAACTACCCACGCTGCCTCCCGGTGGCTACGAGGTGGTGCTGCGCTATCGCTGCGGCCCGCTGGAAGGCGGTAGCCTCACGGCGAAGGAAGCTCGCTTCACGCTCACCGGCCCCATCGAGACCACGCTAAAAGGGCCGGAGGAACGAAACCTCGGCACGCTGAAGCTCAGCGAAGGTGCCACGACGTTCACCCTCACCGCCGCGACCCTTTTTAAAGACAATCTCATGCAACTCCTCGGCGTGACACTCGTGCCCGCCTCCCGTTGAACCTTTTTCTCATGCGTTTGCTGCTAGCCAGAATCATCTTCGCCTTTGTCGCTGCTTCGAGCATCGCCGCGCAGGAGCCTGCGGATCTGGCGGAGGCGAGGCAGGCTTTGTTGACCAAGGCTCTCGCGGATTCGCAGAAGGTCACGGAGCAGTATGTGCTGGCACTGGCGGCTCGTGAGACGGCGCTGGCGGCGGCGGGTGATTATGAGCAGGCGAAGCAGTTTCAGCAGCGCCGCCAGCAGCTCGCGACCATTTACGAAGGAGCGGAGAGCACGAACGCGGTGCCACTTTCGCTCGTTGGCACGCGCATGATGGGCTCCGTGCAGGCTTCGGGCGAATCGCTGGGAAATTTCCGATCGAGTGGCAGCGGCGTGGAGTGGTCTCTTTTCCGGCTCACACCGGGGAAGTATCGTTTCGAGTTTGAGGCAAATATGGCCGATGCGCCGGTGGCCTTTGCTTCCGCCAAAATGCAGCCACAGGACAAGGCGATCTTCGAGTTTGGCGAGGTCACAGGTCTCACGAGTGCGGCGAACAATCGTGCGAGCATCGAGATCACGAAGAGCGCGGATGAGACCATTTTCGTGAAGGTGCAAAGCGCGGAGATGACCTTCACGCGCACGCCCACCACGCTGCGCCTCGTGGCTGCCAATGGCTATCCCGCGAACATCATCCGCCTCCGAGGTCTCAAACTCGTGCCGGTAACGGAAATAGCTCCGCTGACCCCAGTGGAGCCGGTGGATGCGAAAGCGGCGCTGGAGGCCCTTCGCTCGACTTTGGCCAGCGAACTCGCCGTGGCGCAAAAAGCCGTCGTGGAGACTTATCGCGTCGAATTGGAGCGTGTGGATGCCAAAGATAAAAACGAGGTGAAGGCGGAGATGAAGCGTCTGGAGCGTTTGGCGGAGAAAAAGAATGAGAAACCGCGCTTCTCGCCGCCGCGTTCGCTGGCGGATACGGCAGGAAATCTCGATGGCTTCGATGAGGTCATTGAGGCGACTCTGGCCGAGGGGCCACCGGAAGCGGGAGATCGCTTCAAGGTGCTGCACGAAGGCCGCGAGTTGAAGGTGCGCCTGCTCTGGGTGGTGTGTGCTCCGGTGAAAAGCGATGACAAGATACTGAGCACGATGGCGGCGAGGTTTCGCATCGACACGGAGGATGCGCTGGCGGTCGGGCGAGCCGCCCAGGAGTTCACCGCAGGTTATCTGCGTGGCAAGAAACTGCGCCTCGTGGCCCGGCCGATGCGTGAAGGCGCGGATGAACTGGAGGCGTTGGTATTTTTGCCGGATGTGGGCCTGTTTCAGAATGTGCTGCTCGATCAGGGGCTGGCCGCGCTGTTCGTGCCGATGGCGAAAAATAGCAGCGTGGGTGAGAACACCTTGCTGAAGTCCCTTTTTGACCGCGAGCAGGTGGCGAAAACGCGTGTGCCGCCCTCCGGGGCCTGGGCGCTGAGCCACGATAACAACTCCAAAAAATGATCCGCACCGCTTTCATCCTGCTCATCGCCGTCACCGCCTTGCAGGCGCAGACGGTCGCACCTGCGACGCTGGAGCAGATGGAGGCCATTTATCAGCGGGAGCTGAGCACGCGGCACATTCCGCTCATCAGCCAGTATTTGATCGGCCTGCAAAAAGGGGCCGTGACTACCACGGCCAATGCTCCCTACCTCGCGGAGATCGCCCGCGTGCAGGAGCTGCTAAAGCGCGGTGGCGTGATCGACCTCGCCGCCGCTCGTGCGCCACAGCCTGCCATGCCGATGCCGATGCCGGAAGCGCCAGCGAAGCCCCAAGAAGCCGAGCAGGCCGTCATCGCTCTCTCGCCCGCGCTTTCAAAGGGTAGCGTGTCCGTCGAAGCGACTGCGAAGATCGGCGAGATGGAGTGGCGCGTGGAATTCATGGCTGCGGGCAGTTACGAGCTGCATCTCGAGTATGCCTGTCCGATACTTTCCGCACCGCTGAAGCTCGTGGCGGACCTCGCGGGTCAGCAGATCGAGACGGAACTGCCGGTGGAAAAGATCACGAAGGATGCAGAAACCTTCCGCGTGCTGCGCCTGGGCCGTGTGACGCTGCAGGCTGATCTTCGTGCCCGTGATCTGCGCATTACGGCGGGTGACAAATCGAGTTCCAGTCTCACCTTGCGCCATCTGTTCATCACCCCGGCCAAACCGGCCTCGTAACCTTTCTCTCGCATGCATCGCCTCACGCTTTCTCTCTTTGCCCTTCTGTCCCTCGCGGCGCTGCCCTCATGCAAGCGCATCCAGGACAAGCTGGAGCGTCTTGCGGAAAAAAGCGGTGCCCTGCCTCCCAAACCCGCGCCGAAGCCCGCCGAGCCGCAGCTCACACCGGAGCAGGAGCTCATCGAAAAGAAGCTGAAGGACTCCGCCATGCTCGAAGCCGCTGCGCCGGAGCCTGTGATCCCTGCTGCGCCCGCCTTTGAGCTGAACAAATCCGCCAACGTGGCCATCCTCGGCTATCACGACGTGCGTGACCGTGGCGGCAGCCCCATGCTCATCGCGGGATCAAAGTTCCGCGAGCAGATGCAGGCCATCAAAGACTCGCAGATCCCCGTCGTGTCGCTCGCCGATGTGATGGCGTGGAAGAAGGGCGAAAAAAACATCCCCCAGGAAGCCATCGTCATCACCTTCGACGACGGCTGGGAAGGTGTTTACACCTATGCCTATCCCGTGCTGAAGGAGTTCGGCTTTCCCTTCACGGTCTATTTCTACAAGAAGTATGTGAACATCGGCGGCCGCTCGATGAACTGGAGTCAGATCAAAGAGATGATGCAGCACGGCTGCGAAATCGGCAGCCACAGCGTCTCCCACGAGAGCCTCAAAAAGAAGCCGAAGGGGAAGATGTCCGATGCGGACTTTCAGCAGTGGGTTCTCTCCGAGTTGAAGGATTCCCGTGAGTTCCTCGAGCAGAACCTCAAAGTGAAGATCCCCTCCTTTGCCTATCCATACGGCATCTTTGACGATGCGATCATGGAGACCGGTCTTCAAATCGGTTACGAAAGCCTCGTCACGGTGAACGGCCAGAAGGTCGGCTGGGAGACGCCGAATGGAAAACTCGGCCGCTACATCATCCACGGGGATAGCGATACGAACTTCAAGCTTGCCACCAGCTTCCGCGGACGAGGTGATGTCACCTCAAACAAATTTCTGCTCGCCGATGCGAAGGATGAGAGCGGGAAATTGATCGTCGAGCTCACCCCGAAGCCTGATGCCACCATCACGGATCGCCGCCCGATGATCGAGGCCAGCCTCGTCAATGTCGGCACCGTGCTACCCGAGAGCGTGAAGCTCCGCATCGGCGGCCTCGGCACCGTGCCCGCGCTTTATGACGAGGCCTCGAAAAGCGTGCGCTACCAGTTGCCCTACCGCATCCGCCGCGAGGAAGTCGTGGCCTCATTGACCTTCCAACGCCAAGGTGCCCCGCAAGCCGAGGTCATCAACTGGCGCTTCAAAGTCGATCTCGCCGCCTCCTACACGCCGGTGGCGGCGGAGAAGTGATGAATCAAAATCCTCACTTCGTCACATCATACCCGATTTTGTCATCGAGCCAGGAGCGAAGCTTGTCGAGGCCCTGGCCGGTCTGGGCGGAGATGGGGTGGATTTTGACGCGTTTGAAGCGCTCTTTGAGATTGGCGAGGTGCGGCTCGGATTCGGGGAGATCGCATTTGTTGGCAAGGATGCACCACGGACGCTTCGAGAGTTCCTTCGAGTAGAGGGACACCTCGGCGCGGACGGTTTCGAGATCGGCCACGGGATCACGGCCTTCGGTGCCGGCGGTATCGACGACGAAAAGCAGCACGCGACAGCGCATGATGTGGCGCAGGAAATCATGGCCGAGGCCGATGTTTTGATGCGCCCCTTCGATGAGGCCCGGAATGTCTGCCAGGGTGCCACGGCGGAAGGGGGCAAACTCAATGACACCCACCATGGGCTGGAGCGTGGTGAAGGGGTAGTTGGCGATCTTCGGCTTCGCAGCGCTCAGCTTCGAGAGCAGCGTGGATTTGCCCGCGTTCGGCGCACCCACGAGGCCTGCCTCGGCGATGCTGCGCAGCTCAAAGTGGAAGCTGCCTTCATCACCCGGCGTGCCAGGGGTGAATTCACGCGGTGCCTGATGCGTGCTGGTGACGAAATTCATGTTTCCTTTGCCACCCTTGCCGCCTTTGCAGAGCACAAAATGCGATCCCGTCTCGACGAGATCGGCCACGGGCTCGAAGCGGAGAATGGACTCGCCGGTTTCGGGGTCCTCTTCTTCGATGATGCGGCTCACGACGGTGCCCGGTGGCACTTTGTATACTTTATCGACGGCGCTGCGGCCGGTGCATTGCCTGCCGAGGCCGCCTTGGCCATCCTCGGCGATGAGCTTGCCGTTGAAGACATAATTGCGCAGGCTGTCCGTGCTGGGATCGACTTCGAGGATGACGCTGCCACCACGGCCACCATCGCCTCCGTCGGGACCGCCCTTGGGACGGAACTTGCCACGGTGAAAATGCACGGACCCATCGCCACCTTTACCGGCGCGGGCATAAACTTTGATCTGATCGACAAACATGAGTTGGGCGAAGACGTAGCGCCTAAGCGGGGCAGGGCAATGGCGAAAGTCCAGTGATTGGCAGGCTGCCTGCTGCCGCGTGAAGCCTCCACGGTTGACATGCCCCCCTGCCGGGCTAGGTCTGCTGCCCTCTAAAACTCCAAACTCAATCGAACACACTATGGTCAAAATCGGCATCAATGGTTTCGGGCGCATCGGCCGCCTCGTTTTTCGCGCAATCTGTGATCAGGGCCTTCTGGGCAAAGAGATCCAGGTCGTGGCCGTCAATGATCTCGTCCCTGCGGACAACCTCGCTTACCTCGTGAAGTATGACTCTACGCAGGGCAAGGCGAAGGAAGAAGTGTACTCCAAGAAGAGCAGCCCTGACTTGGCTGAGGACGACATCCTCGTGGTCGATGGCCATGAGATCAAATGCCTCGCTGTCCGTGCGGGTCCCTCCGCCCTTCCTTGGAAGGAACTCGGCGTGGACATCGTGATCGAATCCACCGGCCTCTTCACCGAGCGCAGCAAGGCTCAGGGCCATATCGACGCTGGCGCGAAGAAAGTCATCATCTCCGCTCCCGGCAAGGAAGAGGACATCACCATCGTCATGGGCGTGAACCATGAGAAGTATGATGCCAGCAAGCATCACGTCATCTCCAATGCCTCCTGCACGACGAACTGCCTTGCCCCCGTGGTGCATGTGCTTCTCAAAGAAGGTTTCGGCGTCGCCGAAGGCCTCATGACCACCATCCACAGCTACACCGCCACGCAAAAGACCGTGGACGGCCCGAGCGCGAAGGATTGGAAAGGTGGCCGCAGTGCTGCCATCAACATCATCCCGAGCAGCACCGGTGCCGCCAAGGCCGTGGGCCTCGCCATCCCGGAAGTGAAGGGCAAGCTCACCGGCATGTCCTTCCGCGTGCCGACGCCGACGGTCTCCGTCGTCGATCTCACCGTGAAAACGGAGAAGGAAACCAGCTACAAGGAAATCTCCGCCGCCATGAAGAAGGCCAGCGAGACCTACCTCAAGGGCATCCTCGCCTGGACCTCCGACGAAGTGGTCTCCACCGATTTCATCCACGACCAGAGCAGCTCCATCTTCGACGCCGGTTCCGGCATCGAGCTGAACAGCAAGTTCTTCAAGCTCGTGAGCTGGTATGACAACGAGTGGGGTTACTCTAACCGAGTCGTCGATCTCGTGAAATATATTGTGAGCAAAGGCCTGTAATCCGAAACGAACACAGCAACCTTCCAAGCCTTCAACGGGCCGGCTCACACGAGCCGGCCCGTTTTCTTTGGTTTCCATTTTCCTCCTACTCCTACTCTTCCTCTTACTCCCGGAAGCGAGGTAGGTCAGACGTTCGATCGGGGAGGAGGAGTAGGAGTAAGAGGAGGAGTAGGATTTTCCACGCGACATGAATCTCAGCGCCCAGCTCAAACTCCTGCCCAGACCCTTCTGGGTTCTCGTAGGCGCTACCTTCGTCAATCGGTTCGGCATTTTCGTCGTGCCATTCCTGGCCCTGTTCATCACACGAAACGGAAACACCGCGGCTCAGGCCGGTTATGCCATCGCCGCCTACTCGGTGGGCAGTTTTGGAGCCGCATGGCTCGGTGGATGGCTGGCGGATCGTCTCGGCCGGAACATTACGATGGCTCTCTCCGCCTTGGCGGGAGCGGTGTGCATGTTGGCAATGTCCCAGGCGGTCGATTGGCGTGCTCTCGCTGTGATTGCCTTCATCACAGGCGCGGTGAATGAGGCCGGGCATCCGGCCAGTGCGGCGCTGGTGCAGGACATCGTGCCGCCGGAGCACCGGGTGATTGCCTTCGCGTTGCAACGGTTCGCGGTGAATCTCGCGTGGTCACTGGGGCCTGCCGCGGCCGGGCTGCTGGCGGAGCATGCGTCTTTCTTTTGGCTGTTCGTCGTCGATGCAGCCACCTCGGCCGTTTTTGGCTTCATCGCCTGGCTTTTCCTGCCACGGGGTCGGCGCACGGAGACCTCGCAGACGGGCTGGAGCCATGCCTGGGCCTCGATCCGGCAAAACCGGCCCTTTCTCGCGCTTTTCGGAGCTTGCCTCTGCACGGCGTGGATCTTCCGGCAGACGAACACGACCTTTCCACTGCACTTTGAGCGCAATCATCTGCCGCTCGATTGGTGCGGCTATGTGCTGGCGCTCAATGGCGTGATGATTTGCCTCTTCGAAGTGCCGCTGGCCGCGATGCTGCGGGCCTGGCCGGTGCGCGGCGTGTTGGCACTGGGCTACATCCTCATGGGGGCGAGCTTTCTCGTCTTTCTTGGCAGCGGGGCACTCACCGCGTTTGTACTGATGATGGTGATTTTCACCGTCGGGGAGATGAGCGCCTTCTCCCGCCAGCAGGCCTACGCCGCGGACATGGCACCTGACGACATGCGCGGGCGCTACGTCGGCTTTTTGAGCTTCGCTTGGTCCATCGGAAATACTGCCAGCTCAGCGCTCGGCATGCCGCTCTACGATCATCATCCAGATCTACTTTGGGCCATCAATGCCGCTCTCGGCGTGCTGGCTGCCGTGCTAATTCTTTCGAAGCGCGGCCACGCGGCTACCATCACATGAAGCGGCGCACGCGTTCACGCACATCGTCTTCGAGCCGGCGCACAAAGCGGGTGGCGAACTGCTCCATGTCGAGTTGGTCGTCGTCAATGAGCGGCGTCATGTCCATGGCGAAGTTCAGCGACTCGGCCCCATCGGTGGTGTGGGAATCAAAGTAGGTGGCGTTGGCGTGGCGCAGGCCTTCTTCGGCGAGGTCGTAGCGCTTGCCACCGGCGATCTGGCTATCGAAGACACCGAGGAGCGGGCGCAGCAGATGCGGATGCTTGTCCACGCTGAGCATGACTTTGTCCGCCGCGAGCAGCCAATCGAGCTTCCGCCAGACTTCGCAGCCATAGACTTTCTTCGGGCGCATCTCCTTGGGGAGGCCACGCAGGGCTTCGATGCAGCGGAGAAAGGTGGCCACATGCGTGTCATGACGGTCGCAGGGATTGTGAAGATACAAAATCTCCGGTTGGGCGTGCTCGAGGATGAACTTCAAATCGGCGATGCAAGGTTCATGGCGTGGGCGCTTCACCTCCTCGCTCGGGTAGCCGAGCTGAATTTGAATGCTGTACTCGCCCACGAAGGCCGCTTTGCGCTGCTCCAGCAGACGCTCCTTTTGCATCTCCTCGTCCGTGTAGCTGGCATAGGCACCTTTGCGCGGGCTGCCGGCTCCATCGGTGACGACGACACCGCCGAACCACTTGGTCTTGTCGTGAAAACACTCCGTGATGCCGTGGTAGGCGGCGATTTCGA
Organism: Verrucomicrobiaceae bacterium; assembly: GCA_040381795.1. Lineage (GTDB taxonomy): Bacteria > Verrucomicrobiota > Verrucomicrobiia > Verrucomicrobiales > Verrucomicrobiaceae > Prosthecobacter. The sequence continues at coordinate 17,584 of JBEIGR010000032.1, forward strand.
GGTCGTCCTGATGCGAAACAATGCCGAGGTGCGTCACGCGACGCAGCGCGGTCCAGGGATCCGTGTTGTCAGGAATGAAAACGTCGTGCTTGGGATGGCGAAACTGCATGGCTGGGGTAGCGCATGATGCCGTGCCCAATGCCAGAATCCACTTTTCGTTTTAAACATCCTTTTTGAAGGATGGTGCGCGGTACAGGGTTCGAACCTGTGACCCCTACCATGTCAAGGTAATGCTCTACCACTGAGCTAACCGCGCGAAGTCGTTGGGGCCGAGTCTATAGGCGGCTGGTAAAGGTGAATCAACCGGTTTTCTGGCCGATTTGAGACTGCCGGTGGGGCGGCAAAACCGGTCTTCGGGCGGCGTAGAAGGTTCATGCTACCTCGAATCCTTCTTTCCGCCCTTCTTTGCGCCTCAACCCTTCTTGCCGCACCTCCGGGGGCCACGCCGTTGTCACCTCCGGCACCGC
>JBEIGR010000033.1:0-17988 GCA_040381795.1 Verrucomicrobiaceae bacterium
CCGCTGGAGCGAAGGCGGGAGCCGTCCTCGATGCCAGCGGGGATGTTGATGCGGACGCGGGCGGATTCTTTGCCCATGCCGGTGCCACGGCAGTCGCGGCAGGGATCGGTGACGGTCTCGCCCGCGCCATGACAGTCAGGGCAGGCCTGCTGGACCTGGAAAATGCCGCGGGACATGATGACCTGGCCGACGCCGCCGCAGGTGCGGCAAGATTTTTTGCCGGAGCCGCTGCTGGAGCCGGAACCACGGCAGGTTTTGCAGCCGACCTGGCGTTCGTAGTCGATCTCTCTTTGGGCACCATGAGCAGCTTCTTCGAGGGAAATTTCGAGGCCATAGCGGAGATCGGCCCCGCGTTGCGGGCCATCGGCACGACGGGAGCGGCCACCGCCGCCTCCGCCAAAGAAGGTTTCAAAAATGCCGCCACCACCACCGCCACCGAAGACTTCGTTGAAGATGTCGAAGGGGTTGTGGAAGCCACCGCCGCCACCGGCAGGGCCGCCCATGCCACCGGCGAAGGCGGCGTGGCCGTAGCGATCATAGGCGGCGCGTTTGTCGGCGTCGTTGAGGATGTCGTAGGCTTCGCTGACCTCTTTGAATTTGTCTTCGGCAGTCTTGTCACCCGGGTTTTTGTCCGGGTGAAACTTCACGGCGAGCTTGCGGTAGGCTTTTTTGAGGTCGTCCGGCGTGGCGTCACGCGAGACGCCGAGGACTTCGTAGTAGTCGCGTTTGTCGGCCATGATGGGGATTGGAAATTTGAGATTGGGGATTTGAAATCACGCCACAGGACCGGCGACGATGACGCTGGTGGGGCGGAGGAGGCGGTCCTTGAGCCTAAAGCCGCGGCGGGTGACGCGAAGGATGGTGCCTTCGGCATGCTCAGCGGTGGCCTCGGTGGAGACGGCGTCGTGGAGATTGGGGTCAAAGGCCTTGCCGAGGGACTCGACCTCAGTGACGCCCATGTCGCGGAGGAAATCGGCGATCTGGCGCTGGACCATGCTCATGCCCATGAAGATCATGGACTTCTCGGACTCGGCACGGGCGGCTTCGAGGCCCATTTCGAAATTGTCCATGATGGGCAGGAGGGCACGGAGGAGATCGGCATTGGCGTAGGCGCGGGTTTCCTGGGCCTCGCGGGCGCTGCGCTTGCGGAAGTTGTCGAGCTCAGCTTGAGAGCGGTAGGCGAGGTCTTTCCACTTATCGACCTCGGCGGTGAGGAGGGCGATGGGGTCCTGCGGAGCCTCGGGGGCGGTTTCGGAAGGCATTTCGGTGGCAGGAGGGGCTTCAGCAGGGTTTTGGTCGGCTGGAGCGGGGAATTCAGAAGGGGGCTGGGTCGCGGAATCGGGACTCTGCTCGGTCATGGCGGCTTTTTGGGGGGTTAGGGGGCCGCGACTATGTCGTCTTCTGCAGGGCAATCAAGGTGATGTCATCGTCTTCTATGAAGACGCACGCCTCATGCCTTTTTCCGAAGCAGCACCCACAGCCCAACTGCCACTGCGCCGATGATTGGAATCCAAAAGACATGCTGACCATTACTTTCTGACTCCTGAACTGGAGTGGTGACAGCGGTGACAAGTTGAGGCTTGGCTGCTGACTTTGGAACCAAGGACGGAGTGGCGGGCGGTGGCTTTGCCGGTGCAGAGCCAACGGGCGTGAGCATTACGGGGGTGGATGGCTTGTCGGTTGGGTGCTTTTTTTCGAGTGCCTCTTCGAGACGATCCGCCAACTTCACTCGTTCCATCGTGGAAATCATATGATGAAGCTCCAGCTTCTCCTGAGGAAGTAATTCGGCTACGGTTGAAATAAACGGCTCCACCAAGAGATGGCCAGGTGTGATGGTGATAGATGTGAAGCCGCCGCCTGGATTATTGTCGTCCGGCCAATACCCTGAACTTGTTCGCAGTAGGGTGATGGCCGCGCGCAGCCGATTGGCCCTCTTGGGCATTTCGGCGACTTGCTTGAGTGTGTAGCTGCGGGAAAGAGCGTTTTGAAAACAGTGCGCGATTGTTTCTTGCCGTTCGCTAGCTATCACCTCCCGGACAATTTGGCGCACAGCATTTAGATCCTTGCTCACACTAACCTCATGCAGTATCCTAGCATCCAGATCCTTGGGCGTGATGATTTGATAGTCAATCTGCCCCAAGGCAGGACCAGTAATATAGAAGGCGATGATAGTTAACAGAGTTTTCATGTGAAGCGTTCAAGGGAAAGGATGGTATGAGCCTGCTGATGAATATGTATCTTCCCAAACTGAACCGGTTTTAATGGCGTTCAGATAATGGTGCCAGTCGGTGTAGTCGGAGATGCGAAACCAAAATGTTCCAGTTGAGCGGGTTCCGTCTGTGATTTCCAGACGGCAGAATTCTCGAAAGTTGGCCTCTAAATCGAAGCTCGTCCCCGTCCCTCCCCAAGAATTCCCCACTTGGAAACCCGGGGCATCGACAGATGAGATTTCACCAATCCCATGGTCCAGATTACCGCCGGAGTGTGCAGCTTCCGGGTTGGTGTGCTCATCTGTGATATAGGGGTCATCATTTCCTTCGACGGGATTGGTGGGAAAAGGGATCACATCGAGAGGAACGGACTGCCTATCGAACAAGGTGCCATTAAACGACGATCGTAAGTCGCTCTTCGCGATCAAGCTCGGATTGCGCACAGTGATCTTCACCTGTCTGCTCACATCCCATTTATTCTCGGCTGTATCCGCAAACTCTGCTGCTTTTCCGATGTATGGCGTGCTTGCCCCCGGAGTTGGTTTTAGGCTGTCCCCCGACAAATCCGGCCGCTCCTCAGTGGCCGGATTGCAAATCGCTTCGGGCTTGATGGCATACTTGAACTTCCACGTCCCGGTGCAGACCCATTCCTTGCCGACGATACCCAGATTTGGGGTGTGCCACATACCAAACACCCCACCAGAAGTCGTCACCGTCGGCGGATCGCACCATACGACCCAGACGTGCATTTCGGCCACCACGGTGTCGGTCTGCTTGTTTTTGATCTTCACTTTCTTTGCTTTGTCCCCCGTGGTGGCCCTGCTGACTTTGTAGGTGTTCGATGGGCTACCTTTCTGGCCATCTCCCTCCCACTCGAAGTACTTATCGAAGTCCGCCACGCTCACGCCGCATTTCAGTTCCACATAGTCTTGGGGTAGCTCGGTGCTCTTCTTCGGTGTCACAAAATGCTTAACATGGCTATCGTCTTTCTTCGAGCGCACCATATCCCCCACCACGCCGATCATGTCCGCAGCGGGTTCAATGTCCGTATCAAAGAGCTGGAGGTAACGGTTGATGTAACGGTAGTCCACGCTCGAACTCGAAGCGAGGTCCGGCACATCAGGATCGAGCCACGGTGAGATCACCACCTTGGCCCCCTCCGGCGTGCAGTGCTTGCTCATCTCGGAGGATGCCTTCGTGTTATGCCTGCTGAGCATCAGCCAGCCAGCACTCTCTACCTGCGTGGTGCTATAATCTTTGAAGAGGAGCAGCGCCAGACTGCGCCGCGCCCACGAAGGGGCTGCCGGAGAGGCCTGCGCCTGCACCTGCATCTCCCAGCGTTCGCGGAAGTACCCCTCAGACTTTTTCCCTCCTGCGGCCCGGTGCCCGTGCTGATGTAGTCCGAGCGGGTGCCGCGCAGATAAACCTGCGAGCCGCCATAGAACAGGGACTGGCTAGGCGCTTTGAACCCCGCCCCATCGAAAGCACTCTGGCAATCCGCCCTCAATGTCGTGGTGGTGCTATCTTCATTGAAGATACTCTCGTTACTACCGGCCACATGGACGGAATAACCGCTGCAATCGTAGGTCGTAGGGTTGGTGAAAGTGGAAATCTCGTCATCCGCAAGCATGTATTTCGCAGCCATATCCAGGCGCAGGCCGTGGCGATAGCGGGCGTCCGGGTTCAGCGGCCCTGTGGCCGGTGGGGTGCTACCCGGATTGTATTGGCCGCTGCGCGGCCCGGTGCCAGCTAGCACCTCCGCCCCATCGTTGTAGCCATCCCAATCCGAATCCGCCAGCAAGGGATCGGTGCCCGGCCCGCCATAGGCCACCTCGGCGGCATTGGAGATACCATCGCCATCGAGATCCACAGTGAAGGGCTGGTCCGTATAGACCAGCCGCGCAAACAAGCGGGGGGAGTCCCCGCCGAGGCTATAGGAGAGCACGGCATTGGCCCCGGACTCCACGACGGGCATGTAGGTCCAGGTAGAGGGATTGAGCGTGGGATTGGTCTGCAAAAAGTAGGTACGCCCCGTGCGCCCCCACCAGCAGACTTGGGTGACACCCGGCGTGAGTCCCGGCACAGCGCAGAGGCCCTCGCCCGGCCTTTTTTCCGTTTGAGCGATTGCCATGCCTCTCGAAGCCAAAAGCCCCAAGGCCACCCCCAAGATCAAAAGGCGCGTATTCATGGCTGGCCTCCCTGGTTGAGCGTTTGGATTTCCGCCTGCGGCGTCTTCCACAACTGAATGATCGTAGTGGTTGGAGCCGGAGGCGGCTCGGGGTGCGCCGCCTTGTAGGCCACCTCCGCCACCTTTTGTGCCTCACGCTGTGTGCGGCGTGTTTGCAAGGTATCCCAATTCGCCTCCACATAAGCATGCAGCGCATCCAGCGGCGCACAGGCCGCCGCCTCATCTTGCGGCGCACCCGGATATTCCATCAGCACATACCAAGCCCGCATCCCCTGCGGCACCGCAGCCAACACCTCCGCCGGAAATACCGGCCACGGCCTCGGCGAACCTACCCCAGCCGGAGGCTGCCGGTGCGTCATCGTGATCGACATCAACCGCCGCATCACCCCATCCTGCTCAAACTGTGGGATCGCCTCCAGCAGGCGAAAATCCACACTACTCCAAGCCCGACACTCCACGCCGTTATGAAGCCATTTGATCTCCGTCAACGTGCCCTCATAAACCCGTGCCGTGACACTCAAGATCGGCGGCAGAGGCACAGCAGGAGCCGAAGAAACCTGCGGAGCCAGTTGAAGCGCCGCGTATTGAGCCGCCGTCGGTGGCTCAATACGCTGGTAAGTCGTGGTGCTGCCATCCGCGTTACGCACCGTACTCGAATACAAGATGCGAGGGTTTTGAATCAGCTTCGGAGAGGCTTCTTGAGCGAAAGCTCCACCTGCAAAGACCAGCAGCAGGCAGAAGATCGAATGATTGAACGGCGGTAGTTTCATGGCTTGGGAATCAGATGAGGAGACTCAGTCTTTCTTTTGTTTCTTGGGCACAAAAGAGGGTGCGAACCTGTCGCACCCTGCTCCGAGGCACCGTCAAGCGCCTACCTGATAAGGCGCAGGCAGGCCGCACCCCATGCGGGTGCGTCTCCCTAGTTTATCAGGCGGGGCTTTGAAGATTGACGGTTTTCGGAGCAGCCCTGCTGCCCTATAAGGGCAGCTCGCAAATTGGTTTATGTCAGTTCAGTGAAGGTGATTCGATAGGCGGAAAAGGTTGATGGGCGCGGTTATGCCTCCGCGCCCTGTGTATGTAAATACTTTTTTCCGTTCCTTACCTGTCGGTAAAACGACCGAAGTGGATACAAACGATAGGACTTGGAGCAGGCGGCTCTGAGTGCCTCACTTCACGCCCATATTTTCACCCGGCGACGACATTCGATACGCTGCACGACGGTTTTTCAGCCGCTGTCAGCGTCCGATGGACCGCGTGACGCTCTTTTGGCATGCAGACGAGTGACATCGGGCTGCGCGACCCTCGTTTGGCACGATTCCGAGCGCAGGAGGGCCAGACGACGTCCGTTTGGTATGATTCCATCCGTTTTCGTGCCAAGTGAGCGCCATTTGGTACGATTTCAGCCGTCAGTAGGCTGCTCGAACTTCGTGAGACGCTTCGCACACCGTTTCCGGGCGTCTCGATCAGCGACCCTGGGAGAGGTACTGATTTCCGCTGATGGAAACATCCTTTTTTATGTCGTCTTCTGCAGGGCAATCAAGGTGATGTCATCGTGAGAGCGTTTGCCGCCGGTGAAGGTGGTGACTTCTTCGAGGATACCATCGATGATGGTGCGGGGAGCGGCGGTGGAGGCGAGAGCGAGGCGGGCGAGGACGTTTTGGACGCGTTCATCGCCAAATTCCTCGCCCTGAGCATTTTCGGCTTCATTGACGCCATCGGTGTAGAGGAGGAGGAAATCGCCGCGCTGCATATCGAAGGCGGTGTCCTTGGTGACACGCTCGAAAACGGTGCCGGTATCAATGCCGACGCCAAGGCCGGGCGGGTGGATGGCCTCGATTTTGCCGGTGGCGGCCCGCCAAAGGAGCGCGGCATTGTGCCCGGCACGGGCGAGGGTGACGGAGCTGGTGCCGGGGCGCAGCGTGAGGTAGGTCATGGTGATGAACATGTCCTCCTTGATGTCTGGGGCGATAGCGCGGTTCACGACGCCGAGGGCGGCGCTGGGGCTGGCACCGCCGGGAGCGGCGGAGCGGAGCAGGGAACGGCACATGACGGTGATGAGAGCGGCTGGCATGCCTTTGCCGGAGACATCGGCAATGACGGCACCGAATCGGCCATCGGGCAGCGGGATGAAGTCGAAGTAATCCCCACTGAGACGGCGGGCGGGGATGTTTTTGCCCGCGATGGAGAAGCCTTCGAGCTGGGGATCTCGATCCGGGAGAAGGATTTTTTGGATTTCGCCAGCGGTATCGATCTCCCGCTGATCGGCCCGGGCCCGGGCGGCCTCCTGCTGGGCGAGGGCATTGGCGAGGGCGACGGCGGACTGCTCGGCGATGGAGGAGAAGACCTCGAAGTCGTTCGCGTTGAAGCGGCGTGCTTCTTTGGAGACCGTGAGGACGAGCAACCCGAGGCGGCGTGAGCCAAAGCTGAGCGGGCCGACGAGGGCGGTGGTGCCATCACTGGAATCGAGATCGGTGACGAGCTCGCTTTTTTGGGCGGAGAAGATGCGGCCGAGGGTGCCCTCCACGGGAGAAATATCCGCTCGGCGGAAGAAGCTAAGCACGGCACCCGGATTCTCCATGGCCTGCAGATTCACATGCTCCGGCACGGTGTGAAGATGGGCACAAAACTCACTGAAATGACGCGGGACGAGGCGCTTGGTGGGAACATCAAAGGTATAAATAGCCCCACCGGTGCTCTGGGTGACACGCATGGCACCCTCGACGATCAGCCGGTGCATGGTGAGCTGCTGGTCCTCCCGCCAGATGGCCTCCCCCAACTCGTGGAGGAAGCCGAAAAGACGGCGCTCCTCGGCGACGATGGCCTCCTCCTCGGCACGGAGATCCGTGAGCTGGCGTTTTTGGCTGCGCGAGAGGCGGCCGAAGTAAAAAACCGCCGCCGCCATGAGCAGCAGGAGGAAAATGAGAAGGAGGGTGGTCATGGGGCGTGCGGCGCGGCCCGGCACCTCCGGGCAGGCACCATCAAGCAGGCAAGGGGGCGGAGTCCACCGCGAGTGCCTGGAGCTCCTTTTCGAGGAACTCGATGACATCGTGGAAGCGGACTTCATTCTCCGCGTTGATGCCGGAAAGGGTCTTGTGAGCGTCGAGGATGTGCATGGTTTGCACTTCCTTCTTGCAGGGCTGGGCGTCCGCGCATTGCGAAAGGGCGGCGCTGGCCCGCTCACGCTCGGCGGCCCACATTTTGCCGTCGATGTCGAGGCTGAGGATGTTATCGAGGCCCAGGCTGGTGAGGAGCTGCAGGTTGCGCTGGTTGGCATTCACCACGCTGAGGCCTTCATCTTCGAGCGGTGCCGGCGTGGCGATCTTCACACTGAGGGCGGCCCCTGTCAGCATGCCGAGGAAGGTGGAATCCATCATGGGGCAGCGGTCGAGATCGACGACGAGCCTGCGTACACCGCGTGCCATGATGCCCTGAAAGGCCGTCTTGGCCTGAAGACTGTTTTGGAAGGTGCCTTTGCCTTCCACGCGCATCCAAAACACACGGCCAATCATGCCGACGAGGATGCGAGAAGCGGGGGTATTCATGTATGCGATGTCGGAGTTCCGGGCGTGAGCAGGATTAGTTCCATAGGTAGGATTGCTGGCTGACGAGCTCCTCTTTGCCACGCAGAAGGGTGACCTTCCACATCGTAATGCGGCCGTTGTTGCGATACTCGGGACCATTGACCTCGAAACGAGAGAGGTTGGAGCGGCCGATGTCGTCCACGACTTGTTCCTGCGAAAAGTCCCTGAGGCCGGTCTTTGCCAAGCGGTATTGAAAGCGCACCGTGACGGGGCCCGTGCGGTCATCGAGCTTCCAGGAGAAAGCATAGTAATGGCCGAATCGGTCATTGATCTCCTGAGCGGTGATGGCGCCATAGAAGACGTGCTCGCGCTCAAAGCTGAGCGTGCGCTGCTGAGCCTGGCGGAGGTCACCGGGCTGAAGGTGGAAGTATTTCACCTTGGTGATCTTGCCTCCAGGGCCGGTCACCGAAGAGGAACAGGCACCGAGCGTCAACGCCGCGAGAACAGCCAACGTGAGTCGAAAAAAAGCGGGAAAAGACGCCGGAATCATGAGGCCGCATATATTGAAGCGAAGCGCTCACTGTCAACGTCGCCTTCACATGAGCTTCAAAGCCATTTTTGCGAAGGAAAACTCAGCGCAGGCGCACCGGCTGCGGCCTCTGATACACGATGGCATCCATCGCCGCCTCCAAATCGAGGCCTCCGAGCACCGGTTCGAGGTCTGGATGGCGGGCCGCCTCCTCCACCTGCTTGAGCTGCATGAGCCCGGCAAAGTCCTGCCGCTCAATGAGCTTGCGCACATTCGGATCACTGCCGAGCTCGACGATACGTGGATGGTTCAGCGCCACGGCCGTCTTCGGATTCTGCGCCGCGAGCCGCTCCCACATCGTGCCTTCCGGCCACAAAATGAGCAGGCGAGATAGGTTCGCAGTGGCTTTCAAATCGTAGGGGTCAAATTTTTGCGCCACGGCGCCGAGAAAGCTGTTATCCAGCTTCTGGCTAAGACTCGTCCAGATGGAGCGGGCTTGCGTTTGCACGTCCACGCCCCTCTTCGCCACCTCGGCAGCGCTTTCCATGCCATCGATGCTACCGAGTAGCCGCAGCGCCATCGTGGCCACCCACATGAGGAAGCTGGAGGGTAAAGCGCTCAGCAGCACGCCCTTCCAGCCATTGAGACCACCGAGCAGATTGATAAAGCCAAAGGCCGTCATCAGGTAGACACCGGCTTTGCACAGGAGATAGGTGAGAAGACCCGCCGCTGCCGAAAGAAACAGCAGCCGGTCCGTGCTCATGCCAGTGGCAGAGCTGCCAAAGATCTCCATCCGATGGCGGAAGACATACCAGCTCACGCCCACGGACGCCGCCAGCGTAAACATCCCCACGAGCTGACGCACCACGCCGCGTGAAAAGGCCAGCCCGGCGGCGAAGGCAATGAAGCCCACGCCACCTGCGGTGACCCAAAGGCTGGGATGCACCTTTTGGAGAGTCTCGATGACTTCGCTGGGATTGGGAAGAGGCACGACGGGCTTAACTTAACACATGTTAAGCATCTTTGCCAAGCTAGACCTTTCGTCACGAGTCATGAGCAGCGCAAAGCCCCGGACCGCACGGAGCGGTCACGGGGCTTTGAAAAGGTCTCGAACAGACGGGTGAAGACGCGGATTAAGCCACCTTCTTGTGATACTGCTGCTGATAGATGCTGTCGTTGAGCTTCAGCTTCGAACGGGCGGCATCCACGGCGGCGGGTGCGCCTTCGCAATGGAAGTTGATGAAGGTGCCGGCTTCGACGTGGCGCGGGTTGAAGGGGAACTTGCGCTTCCCGAGGTTGTCGATCTGCGTGATCTTCAGGCCAGCGGCTTCGAGATCTTTGCTGACGGTGCTGACGAGCTGCTCGACAGACTCTTCTTTGCCTTTCGTATCGAGGACGATGAGGGCTTCGTATTGGCGTTTCATGTTCTTGGGTGTGGTTTGGGGTTAAATAGCGGGTTGCTGCTGATTGAAAACGTTCATCGCCTGCTCGAGGCCTCGTTGCAAGGTCATCGACACGGCATCAGCCGCACGCTGGATAATATTCTGGAGCGTAGGCTGCTCATCGGGGCGGAATTTGCCGAGCACATGACTCACCATGCGTTCGCCGGTGGGGCGTCCTTCCTGCGGAGCGATGCCCACTTTGAGGCGGGGGAAGTCCTGCGTGCCTAGATGGCTGATGAGCGAGCGGAGGCCGTTGTGTCCGGCGGCGCTCCCATTGCCGCGGAAGCGCAGGCGGCCCAGCAGGAGGTCTACATCGTCATACACGATGAGAGTTCGTGTGGCCGGAGCTTTGAAAAAGTGACTCACGGCCTGCACGGAGCGGCCGCTGTCATTCATGAACGTCAGCGGCTTCAAAAGGTACCCACCATCGAATTTCGCGAGCAAGCCACTCCAACGCTTTTCCTCGCGGAAAGTGGCTTTGAGGCGTTTGGCGAGTTCGTCCAGCACCATAAATCCGACGTTGTGACGTGTGTCGCGGTAGGTTTCTCCGGGGTTGCCTAGTCCGACGATGAGCAGGGGCGGGAGGTTTAGGCCACGGCCCGCGCTATCGACAGTCTCGGCCACATCTCAGGGAGGTGCGGGTTTACTTCTTGGCCGGGGCGGCAGCGGGCTTGGCAGCAGCTGCGCCAGCAGCGGGCTTGGCGGCACCGGCAGCAGGAGCTGCGGCAGCAGCGGCCTTAGGCTCAGGTTCAGCCTCGACCTTCGGCTCGCTGCAATGCACGACGACAACGTCGGCGGCGAGACGGGTGCGAACACCTTCAGGAAGCTTGATTTCGCCAACGTGGATGGATTCGTTGAGCTGGAGAGCCGTCACATCAATCGAGATGGACTCAGGCAGATCCTTCGGAAGGCAGCGCACTTCCAGATCGTGATGGATGACTTCCACCAGACCACCGAACTTGAGGCCAGCAGCCTCACCCGTGGTGACGACAGGCACATGAGCGTGAATTTCTTCGTCATGAGCCACCGCATGGAAGTCAATGTGGAGGATGCCACCTTTGAGGTAATCATGCTGCACTTCCTGCACGAGGGCGAGCTGGTCAGCGGCGCCTCCTGCGATCTTCAAGGAAACGAGGATGTTGTCCGAGGCAGAGCTTTCGAGGAGCTTCGAGAAGGTCTTCGCATGCACTTGGAGCTGTGCCGGGGCGGTCTTGCGGCCGTAAAGAGCAGCGGGAACGTTACCAGCCTTGCGCAGGCGGTTGACGGCACGATAACCGGCAGCAGTGCGGGGTTCGGCGTTGAGATCGAGGATTTTGGCCATGACTGAAGTCTCCGGGTAGGTGGGGTTCTGGAAAAAGGGCGCGGAGACTACCCGCCTAGCCCCGGATGTCAAACAGCGATGTGACAGACTCATTCCCGTGAATGCGGCGGATGGCGTCCGCCAGCAGCGGAGCGATGTCCAAAGCGGTCACTTTCTCCCCCGTGGCCTGCGGCGTGGAATTCGTCGCCAGCAGTTCCTCAATCGGTGATGCGGCGATGCGGGCGCGGCCTTTTTCCCCCAGCACACCATGGGTGACGCCGGCGTAGATTTTCTTCGCACCATGCTCCAGAAGCAGCTTCGCGGCGGCAGTGAGAGTGCCGGCGGTCTCGGTCAGGTCATCCACGAGCAGTACATTCTTGCCCTTCACATCACCGATCACGCTGTGCGCTTCCACTTCCTCGGCGCTGACACGGTTTTTCGCCACGATGGCCATCGGAGCCTTCAGCGCCTTCGCAAAAGCATGCGTCATTTTAATCCCACCTACGTCTGGGGAGACGACCACGAGGTCCTGATCGATCCCACGCTCCCGAATCGCCTTCATCAGCACCGGCGCGGCGTAGAGATGATCCACGGGAATATCAAAGAAGCCCTGAATCTGACCCGCGTGCAGATCGACGGTCAGCACGCGGTTCACGCCCGCAGCGACGAGGAGGTTCGCCACCAGTTTCGCCGTGATCGGCACCCGCGGGCGATCTTTGCGATCCTGGCGTGCGTACCCGAAAAACGGCAAAACCGCCGTAATGCGGGCCGCACTGGCGCGGCGGACGGCATCCACCATGATGAGCAGCTCCATCAGATTTTGATTCGTCGGCGGGCAGGTCGGCTGGACGATGAAAATATCGCTGCCGCGGATGTTCTCGTGGATTTGGACAAATGTCTCGCCGTCCGGGAAGGTCGTCAGTTCAGCGGCGCAGAGTTCGGTGCCGAGGTTTTGGGCGATCAGGCGTGCGAGCATGGGGTGCGCGGAGCCACTGAGAATCTTCAGGCTTTCAATCATGGGGCGGCGAGTTAGACGAGTCCGTCACAGAAATCAACCCGCCCGGCTCGAAGGCCTGATTTTTGCCTCAATCCAGCCATTCCATCTCATTCGAGAGCATCGTGTCGTCATCAAAAGTGAAGCGTCCGATGAAGCGCCTCCGCCCTACTAGCAGAGCCTCCAGCCAGAAGCGGTCATCCGCCCACATCTCTTCCAGTGGCAGCGCCGTGAGCGGCGTCCAAAGCGGAATCGCCTCATCCGTCTCGATGGCCGAGCCTTCGTGGGCCGTGGCCAAAAAAACATCCACATGCAGGCTCAGCCCATCCACAAACTGGAACCACAGCTCGCCATGCTTCACTGAAGCCAGCGCCGTCACGCCCAGCTCCTCCTGCGTCTCGCGAATGGCGCACTGCTCGGAGGTCTCACCCGGATCAATCTTGCCACCGGGCCCATTGATTTTCCCTGCGCCCAGCCCGCGCTTCTTGCGAATCAGCAGCACCTCGCCCCGCGCCTCGTCGATGATGAACATCAGCGTCGCCAGCATCGAGGGCTTCCAGGTTTTCCAATCGGTCATGAGGCCGTGAGCCTAGCAGCCGAGACCGCAGCGTCAAACCGAGGTCTTGCCACACAGGCCGCGACTTGGTAAAATCATCACATGAACACCCGCTCGACCTTCTTCCTTGCTTTGGCGACCGCCATTCTCGGATTCCTCTGGCAGCGAAGTCTAACAGAGCTATCCAAAAAAGACGCGCAGCTTCAAAATCAGGCTCGTGAGATTCAAGAACTCAAAAACATCTAGGCACTAGTGAAGCGACCAACGACTTGCTGATCAGGCGCTTGGGTCAGCTCTCTGCAAATCCTTTCAAAGGCACCGTCCTGAACGAACTCGACGCCGCCGAACGCCGTCAGCGCATTCCCGCAGGTGCCACCGATCCCGATAAAGTGTGGAAGGGCCAGATGAAGGCGGCTCGCGATACCATCGAGGCCGCTGGCATACCGGTCTCACGTTGAGGCAAAAATAAATACCAATTCATCTTCGGTCCGGCCTTCCTGTAAACCCACGCGGTTTGTATGCGGGTAGCCATGAGCCGCCTCCCTTCTACCCTTTCTCGCCCGAGCGGGCGTATGGTTTCGGCTTCGATGCCTCCCACTGCATGAAAACGCTCTTCCATGATGTCCTGTGTGGCTTCGGCCAGATGCTCATGTGCAACCATCGCGGCACAGGTCTCTGCGTACTCATCGGGCTAATCCTTTTTTCGCCGCAAGCGGCGATGCTGGCTCTGCTGGGCGCTGGCCTGATGTCGTGGACGGTCAGGAGACTGACAAAAGAGGAAGCGATTTTGAAGACAGGACTCCTCAGTCTCAACGGAGCCTTGCTCGGTCTCGTGTGGATCAACTTCCCCCAGATGCTGCTCTGGGCACAGATCACGGCGACGGTCCTCGGATCGGTGCTCATGGCGAAGGTCTTCGTTCCGATGGCGGAGCGAATGCATCAGAAGCGCTCGCCCTATGTGCTTTTCAGTCTGCCGCATGTTGCTGCGGCCTGGGTGGCGATTTTGACGCTGATGGCGGCTGGCGTGCATGACGCGGAGCTGACGCGTGGATGGCGGGCGCTGCTCGCGAACGATCTCGACAAGGCTGAGCGGCATTTTTTGCACACGGAGGTGCATACCGATGAAGTTGAGGCCTCGCGTTGTGCGGGACTCGGCTGGAGTTTGTTTCGTCGTGGCGATCAAATCGGGGCGCAGCAGGCCTTTTCACGCGTGCTCACCCTCGAGACAGGCGTGGCCGATGCCTACGTCGGCCTCGGCTGGAGCCGTTTTCGCGAAAACCGCATCGAAGATGCCGAGATGGCGTTTCGCCGTGCCGTGGCTCTTGACGGCTTTTTTGCCAATTCATGGGACGGCCTAGGCTGGTGTGCTCTCGCCGCCCAAAAGCCCGAAGAAGCCCGCCGGCACTTCACGATGGCAGTTTTGTGTGCGCCGATGTTTGCCGATGCCAGGCAAGGTCTCGCGCTCACCTGCCCCTCACCTAACCTCAGACTCAGGAAGTTCTTCGCGAACCACTAACAGGGGAGAGGGACCCAATAGCGAACTCCCTCTCCCCAGCCAACGTCCCGCAATCGCAGCTAGCACTTTCACTTGGGGAGAGGGTTGGGGTGAGGGGCCAAGCAACCGCTTCCTCCACGCCAGCGAGTGCTCATGAAGCAGCACGGGCCGTGAGCAGCTTCCTGAGCCGTCACCTTTCGTTTTCATCACAATTTACCTCGTCACGCGTGCTGCTGTGCTGGCTGTGGTTCTTCCTCGGCATTCTTTGGCATTCACGCACCAGCGCGGGGATGGCGCTGGTGGGCGTTTCGATGTGCCTGCTAGGTTCGAAATGGCTTCCAGACTTTGGTGATGCTTCGCTGACGATGAATTTGGTGGCGATGTTTGTGGCGCTGGGCGGTCATTACCTCCGCCTGAATGCTCGCAGCATGCTCTGGATGCTTTTGCTCGCCTGTGCGATGACCTGGGCGCATCCGTGGCTGAGTGATCAACTGCTGAAAACCGGCCTGCTGCCGCTTTGCTTGCCTTTGAATACGGCGCTGCTCCTCAGCCTCGCCGTGCTGCGGCGGGACCGCGTGCCCATCGAATGGGCTTCGTGCTCACCAGCGGAGATTCGTGTCTTTTTTGCCCAGAAGGAGATCGCTGAGGCTTGCTGGGTGAAATTACGGAAATCAAGTGCGGAGAAAACCTCCGTGCAACGGCCCGCCGCCTGCTCATCATGACAGCCTAACCATGTCTTCCGTCCCACGACCCGGAACGCTTGAAAAAGCGCTCAAAATCAACCTCTCGAAACAGATCTACGGCACCTTCGCGGAGATCGGAGCCGGCCAGGAGATCGCGAACTGGTTCTTCCGGGCCGGTGGAGCCTCCGGCACCGTGGCGAAGACGATGAGCGCCTATGACATGGTGATCAGCGATGAGATCTATGGTAAGGCCACGCGCTACGTCTCCCGCCAGCGCATGTGCTCGATGATGGAGCACGAGTATCCGATGCTCATCCAACGCCTCGCGGGCAAGCGTGGCGAGACGACGAGCTTCTTCACCATGGCGGACACGATCCGCGCCCGTGCCTACAGCGATACGAATCAAGAGTGCCACGGCTGGATCGGCCTGCGTTTTCAAACCGAGCCCGGTGCGCCGAGCAATGACATCCAGCTGCATGTGCGCCTGTTTGACGATGCAAACTCCCGCCAATCCGAAGCGGTGGGCATTCTCGGTGTGAATTTGCTCTACGCCGCCTTCCACTTCCGCGACTCGATCGGCGAATTCCTCGCCAGCCTACTCGATGGCCTCACGCGGAAACGCGTGGAGATCGACATGATCGACTTCAGCGGCCCCGCCTTTGCTTCGCTGGACTACCAGGACCGCCTCGTGGCGCTAAAACTCGTGCGTCTCGGCCTCGCTGATGCCGCCTTGTTCGGTGCGAATGGGGAAATCTGGCAGGCGAGCGATGTGCTTTACAAGAAGCCCGTCTTCCTCAAACGCGGCAGCTTTGATCCCATCACAAACCTGAACCTCGATATGATCGCCCGCGGTCAGGCCGCCTTCCTCGCTGACTTCGGCGACCAGGCCCGCGACAACGTGGAAATCCTCGAACTCACCATGCACAACCTGCTCGCCTCCGGCTGCGAGGTGCCTGACAGCGAGTTTTTGGCCCGTGCCGATGTGCTCCAGGCGCTGGGCAAAAACGTGCTCATCTCGAAGTATCCCGAATTCCACCGCGTGAGCGCCTTCCTCGCCCGCCACACGCAGATGCCCATCGCCATCGTGCTGGGCCAGCCGCTCTTCCAGGAGCTCTTCAACGAACGCTGGTGCGCCGACCTCGAAGGCGGGCTGCTGGAGTCTTTTGGCCGTCTCTTCAAGAACCAGGTCCGCGTCTATGTCTATCCCATGGGCGATCCGATGACCGGCAAGGTGCTCGGAGCCGACGACGCCCAGCTCAGCCCCGAGAAGCGCCATCTTTTGCGCTACCTGCTCGATACGAACAGTGTCCGCCCGCTGGAGGATCCGCATGCGGACTACATCTTCCACACCAGTGCCGAAGTCCGCAAAATGATCGAGGCTGGCGATGAACGCTGGCGCTCCCTCGTGCCGGACATCGTGCTGCGCCAAGGCCCCTGGAAAGAGCTGGCGAGACCGGCGATGTAATCACCGACCATGACCGTCCAAAACGGGGCGTCAGCCAAATTCTAGATCATCTCGATAGGCAATATAGATTTATCTGGCCTCACGGCTTGCTTTCCCTTCAGAATCGGCGACTCTCGCCCCCTTTTCACCCCCATTCCTATGTCTAAAGCCTCCGTTGAAGATATCAAGCTGGCCTCCGCCGGCCTCCGTGGCCAGCTCGCCGAGCTTTTCGCTGATACCAGCACCCCCAGCATCCCGGAGGACAGCAATATCCTCATGAAGCACCACGGCTCCTACCAACAGGATGACCGCGATCTGCGTGCCCAGCTTTCCAAGGAGAAGAAGGAAAAGGCTTGGAGCTTCATGATCCGCAGCAAAATGCCCGGCGGCCGCATCACCGCCGAGCAGTGGATGATCCACGACGCCCTTTGCACGAAAGCCATGGGCAACATGCGCCTCACGAACCGCCAGGGCATCCAGCTCCACGGCGTGCTCAAAGGCGGCGTGAAGGAAGTCATCAGCAACGTCTGCCACAGCGGCCTCTCGACGATGGGTGCCTGCGGCGATGTCGTGCGTAATACCATGGGTCCTGCCGCGCCGATCAAGGACGCCGTGCACGCCGACACGCAAAAGCTCACCGAAGAGATCAGCCAGCGCTTCCTCTGGCGCTCCACGGCTTATGCCGATATCTGGCTCGACGGCGAAAAGATCGCCCCGAACTGGATCCAAGATCCTGAGGTCAATCCCGCTGTCCGCGAGCAAACGAAGGCTCCCGAAGGCGACGATCCCATCTACGGCAAAGTCTATCTCCCGCGTAAATTCAAGATCGGCGTCGCCATCGCTCCGATCAATGACTCGGACATCTACTCCCAGGATGTGGGCCTTGTGCCGCACGTCATGAATGGCGAAGTCGAAGGCTACACCATCACCGTCGGCGGTGGCTTTGGCATGAGCCACGGCCAGCTCAACACACGCCCCTTCCTCGGCCAGCCGCTGCTTTATGCGAAGCGCGCGAACGTCGTCGATGCCATCGAAGCCGTCGTCACCACCCAGCGTGACCACGGCAACCGCACCGAGCGCAAAAACGCCCGCCTCAAATACACCGTGCAAACGATGGGCCTCGATGGCTTCCGCGCCGAAGTCGTGCGCCGCCTTCCCGGCATCACCACCGAACCGCCGAAGCCGCTCAGCTTTGACAGCGTCGAAGACAACATGGGCTGGCACGAGCAGGGCGACGGCAAGCTCTACTGCTGCGTTTACATCAACATGGGCCGCATCGTTGATCGTGAAAACGGTCCGCAGTATCGCTCCTGCTTTGCCGAGATCGCCACGGCACTCAAACTCCCTCTCATCGTCACGGCCAACACAAACCTCATCATCGCGGATGTGGCCCCCGAGCAAAAAGCCGCCGTCGATGCCATCCTCGCCAAACACGGCGTCGTGCACGCCGACGAGGCCGGATTCACCCGCGCCCGCAAGGTCGCGCACGCCTGCGTCGCCCTGCCCACCTGCGGTTTGAGCCTCAGCGAGTCCGAACGCGCCCTCCCTGGCATCCTCGACAAGATCGACCCCATCCTGAAGGAGCTCGGCCTCGAACAAGAGCCCATCCTCTTCCGCATGACCGGC